>CALHKJ010000172.1 GCA_938033975.1 uncultured Saprospiraceae bacterium
GCCGGACTTTAGGAGGGCAATGGTTTATAATCAGGGGGACCTATTCCACAAGCACCTTCTCCACCAAAGATGCACCAGTGTTGATATCCTTAACTTCCATTAAGTAAGTTCCTGCTGGCAGATGGCTGACATCAATTGTGCTTTGGTTCTCAACTCTTAAAATCTGCTTCCCTTTCAAATCAAATAAAGTAGTCTGAAATGAAAACGAGCTACTCACTTCTATATTTATGAAATCAGAAACTGGATTGGGATATATTCTTACCAGACTATTGTCCAATTCGTTAATTGAAGTTGTAAGATCTGCTCCGTCACAATCTTCATCGATACCATTATTTGGAATGTCTTCTGCACTTGGATTAATGGCAGCACTATTATCATCACATTCAAACTGTGATAAGTAACCATCACCATCTAGATCTATTCCAGTGATTGGATCTTGGCCGTTTTCAAAATCCTCACTGACTTCCCCTACCAAACATCTTGATATTTGCGGAAAGCTTGATGTCACTACATAGTAATAATCAAATGTCTCTGTTCCTAAAGCAGTTTCTAGAGTGATACTTGCAGCAATTCCATTACATTCATCTAGATCACCAAGACCAGGAACATATTCATAATCAACTGTATATTTTCCAGTGTAAGGTCCGCATGGAGCAACAATCCCATCTCCAGGACGTTCGCCAGATTTTAATCGGAAACTTGGTTGTAGTTCTTTCATATTTCCATCTGCATCTGGGCCAAATTTATACACTATTGGGTGACCATCCGATGCCCAAGCAATTTGAAGGACTTCTGAAAGTGAATTAGCAGAAGTAATACCTGGCTGGATGGTTTCAAGATGCTCATCCATTTCTCCATGATAGTGGTAGCCGTTTGCATTTGTGTGTGCTGTCGCACAATCCAATCTTACATGTCCATTTGCATCCCCTTGATTACTTGTAGGTTCAAAAACCCAATCCCAATTAAATTCTCCTGTAAGTTTATTGGTATATATAAAAGGTGTGCCTGGTGCAGGAGATAAAATTACTCCATTGAGTGCAACACCAACATGTCTTGCTGGTCGCCCATTATTTCTAATTATTTGAGTGGGCTCATCTGTTACTACTGGGTCGATAGGTATGCGGTAGTAATGGTATACTTGAGTTGGAATATTATTCGGATTGTAGCAGTAGTCATGATTTGGAAAACCATTTGAATAGATATTTCTTTGTCCATTTTCTAAATACTCATAATACACACTAGGTTCATCTGGGCTATCACAACAACCGATATTTTCAAAACTAAGAATATCAATTTCTGTGCAGATAATTTCCACACAAGCATCAATGATAGCTTCGTCACCATTGAGAATAAAATCTTGACAAGACCATCCCGATCGTATTGCCTGAGACTCTGCTTCTAACTCCTGCATGATTGCTTCTTCTTCTACATTGAGATTCAACATAAGATTTTCCGTTTCATCCAAATTTGTATCGACTCTATAGAGTTCTCTTCCACCAAACTCGTTGCCTATCAATTTGTATTCTTGATTTCTAATCGCCCAATAGGCAGTATCTCTCATGATTACATCAGAGTAAATAAAGTTTCTTTCAATCGAATTTTCTTCTTCTAATGATGACTTTATACTATAACTATTATAAATACCTCCTTCTAAATCATTTGCTGCAATTTCGATTATACTAGCATATAAATCATTTACTTGTGTCAATCCCATTTCTTCTACACCTGATCTATTTACACCTTTTCCGCTTATTACCATAGGTACTCTGATACCACCTTCAAATAATGAACCCTTACCATGACGATTTGGGAAACCTCTTAGTACATTATTCGGTGAACCATTATCTCCTATAAAAATGATGATGGTGTTTTCTCTTGTTTCTTCATCTAGACTATCTAGGAGTCTTCCTATCTCATGATCGAGAGCCTCCGTTGCTGCCCTGAATAGTTGACTGTTATTTGTTGGGTTATCAATAGTATACAAACCATCTGGTGGTAAGTGATACGGTGAATGTGGAGCAACATGTGATAGCCAAAGAAACCACGGTTGGTTTTGATTATCTATCCAGTCAATAGCAGAATTGGTAAAGTGTGTTGTTATATATTCTTGAATCTGCACCTCTTGACCATTTTCCACCTTCTCCCAATTATAATAATCTTGTACTCCACCTCTTATGACTCCTTCAAAATGATCTGCACCGTGCTCAAGAGGATGATTATTATTTGTTGGTGATGACAAATGCCACTTACCGATTACGGCAGAGGAGTATTCATTATTGGTAACTCTGTCGAGATAATTAAAGATAGACTCATGCTCGAGATCAAGATTTCCACCTACTTCCATTACCCCTGTATTGATACCATACTTTCCAGACATGATTGATGAACGTGTTGGAGAGCATACTGGAGTTGCCCAGCTGTGCATATAGGTAACTCCACTTTCTTGAAGTGATTGTATGTTTGGTGTCGTTGGAAAATTATTAAGCTCCATTCCAAAACCTTCCAGTCCATCAATGCCAAGATCATCCGCGATGATCAACAAAATATTTGGTTTCGATTCTTGGGCTATTGTCTGTGCACACATTAAGAATGATATGAACACAAGAGCTATTGATGTAAAATTTTTCATTTAATTATTTATATACTATTACGATCTATTTTGTTACAGTTGAACTATTATCTCTTTTCGATTAATGTTCATGAGGAAATCTCGTTCTTGATTGTTTAACCGTAATTGAATCACATTGGAGTGTCCTTCTATATTTAGTAGGCAAGTATTTTTTATTTCAATTATTTTGACTTTCTTGATTGGAGTTGATAATTTTCCTTTTAAATATATGTGATGCGATTTATTTTCAACTTTATCAAAGCTAATCTTGCATTCCTTTTTATTTATAAAGACACCAACATTGTCTAAGATGTAATTTCTTATTTCGTTTTCGTTTGGCTCTTTCTGCCTTTCGGCAAATGTGCGCACGATATCCTTATGTTCAAGAACTACATCAAAACGAAGTTGCTCTTCTTCCTCATAAATTGTAAAGCTTGCAACTTGGATATCATGAGAAAAAGAAGACTTAAATATTAATAAAAGGCAAATGGCCAAAAATTTCATCGCTGGGATAATTGGATTATTAAATACGTTTGACTCTAAAAATAGGAATAAGTTTAATATTAGAACGAGGACTTGTCATGAAAGATGAAAGACAAATGATGAAAGATGAAAGACGAAAGATGAAAGATGAAAGACGAAAGATGAAAGACTTGGAAGGCAAGGTTTAAAACTTGAAATTAAGGCCTGTTGTAATACTTAAGCCGAGATCATCAGCATAGTATCGTAGGCGATTGAGATAGTCTCGGTAACTCGTATTCAATAGATTATCCGCTTTTATGAACAACCGCACTTTATAGTGTGGTGTAATCATATTGCTTGACAATTTCAAACCTAACAAATTATATCCAACTGGAGCTGGTACAAAATCCTGTTCTGATAGTAAATGCGTTTGCTCCATTACTAATTTGTAGTTGAACTCTAGAGCAGTTTCTTCTAATCGATAATTATTACTCAATTCAATATCGGCTTTTGGCTGCCAAGTCATGCTTCCATAAAAACTATTTGGAGGCATCAGAATTAAGGGCTCGTCATTACTAATATCATTTCCACGAAGGAAACTATATTTTATCATACCCAAAAATGAATTGCTTAGAGTAAATTGAGAAGAAACATCCAGACCATAGATCGTTGCATCTGTTTGCTCATATTGAAATACAGGGAAAGCACCTCTTATGGTTAGTCTAATTTCATCCTGAGGATTTAGGAAAATATAATCTTGAAATCGCTGGTGATATGCCAAGGCATTCAAGGTGAAATTGGTGTTCGGAAACCACTTATACTCAATTGTATTTTTAACGGCCTTTTCCGGAATTAAATTTATATATCCTTCTTCGATTCCACTCACTCCTTGATGAAGTCCATTGCTATATAATTCATTGACAGCTGGATTTCTTGTAGCTAATCCAATGTTATAACTTATTGATTGGGAGTTATCAAAATTTTGCTTAATCGAAAACAAGCCGCTAAAATTCAAAAAGTAATTATCGTATCGGATTATTTCTCTTGGGATATTATCGGAGATTGTAGCTACTTTTTGATGCTCGTAATCATAGCGTACACCAAGATTGAAATCGGTATCATCAATCGATTTTTGAATAGTCGAAAACAAACCTCTTCTCCAAGTTAAATAATCTGGAATAAGTGGTAAAATTCCTGTTTCGGGATTATTGCTATTGTCAGTAATGATATTTTGATTACTAATAATGAAGTTCCAATCATTTTTAAAATTATGACTGTACTTTAATTCAGTGTTTAAGGTGAGTTGCAATAAACTAAGTGCAGGAATATCAGATCTTCCACTACGCCTAATGTCAAATTCTTTTCGATTATTGATTTGACTTGCGACTGTTAATTCTAATTTTTGTTGATCAGAAATGTAGTATCGGAATTTAGCTTTCGCCAAATGGTGAAGTACTACTTGGCTAGGTGCATCAATTTCGTAACTAAAATTATCTTCAGTAAAAAAAGGTGTTTCTCGATTGAATGCAGATTGTAGGTCTGTAAGATTACCAATATGCGAGCCTCGTAAAATACCGAGCTGTGTGCTAAAACTGCTGGTATAGAATTCCATAAACAATTTTTCTGTCCACTTTTTTTCTAGTTGAATTGAAAAGTTTACTTCTTCAGAACCAGTATTGTTTAGAAAATAATTAGGTGTGTGTCTATCACCATATTTTTTAAAAGTACCAGTAAATCTCCAAGCAAATAAAGGTGAGTATTGTTCCAATCTTGAATTTATAACATGACCTCTTCCATTTGATTCAAAAGCA
>CALHKJ010000173.1 GCA_938033975.1 uncultured Saprospiraceae bacterium
CCTCCTTTTGAGTTTTATTTGGGGCAGCTCCTTTATACTTATCAAAAAAGCACTTATTGCTTTCAACCCAATCGAAGTTGGCGCTCTCAGAATCTTTCTAACCTTTCTTACCTTTTTACCTATCATCATTTATCATCGAAAAAACATAGATTGGTCTCTTTGGAAAAAATTTCTTGCTGTTGGCGTTTTTGGTAGCGCCTTACCCTCTGTGCTTTTTGCAATAGCTCAAACAAAAGTAAGTAGTTCGATTGCCGGAGTATTAAATAGTATGACTCCGGTCTTTACCTTAATCATGGCTGTCATGTTGTTTGGTCAAAGAGTCAAAAGAGCTCAAATCATTGGAGTTATTTTTGGTTTCGTCGGAGCTGTGCTTTTATTATTTGGAGATCAAAGCAATGACAGCAGTGTGAATTTCTTGTATGGCCTTCTTATTATAGCTGGCACCTTATGTTATGCTTACAATGGAAATATCATAAAGTCCTGGTTTGAAAACACAGCACCACTTATCATTTCTGCAGTTTCCTTTTCATTGCTTGGACCACTTGCTGGAATCTATCTTTTTAGCAATCAATTTGTTGAGCACATGTCTTCCCATGAATATGCCTGGAATTCTCTTGCTGCCGTAGCTTTTCTTGCAGTCGTTGCAACTGCAATTTCTACCATTTTGTTTTTCAAATTAATCCAAGATACTGATGCGATATTTGGATCGTCAGTAGCTTTCATAATACCTATCTTTGCAGTTCTATGGGGATTGTTTGATGGTGAAGGTTTTTACATCACACAACTCTTTGGTATGTTTGCAGTATTAATAGGTATATATTTAATAAGAGAAAAAAATAATCGGCATGAAACCATCCATTTTAAAAAGAAGCTTTAAAACCTTAGGATGGCTTGCTGTATTGCTTATTATATTACTTCTACTTTATGTCATATGGCCTGTTACTACAGCTGATTTAAATTATCAATATCCATTGGTTCCGACAGAAGCACATGCTCTTGAAAACTATATCGGAGATAAAGAAAAAAATACCAAAGACATTAAAGAAGGAAATGCTGCTACTATTGTTTGGGCAGACAGCACCAAAACAAAAACCGAATATTCTCTAGTGTATTTACATGGATTTAGTGCAAGTCATGCAGAAGGAGGTCCTATACCCAAACAGATTGCGGATCATTTTGGTATGAACTTGTTCTTATCTAGGCTGTCCGGACATGGAATCAAAGGAAAGGAAGGAATGCTAGAATTTTCGCCTCAGAGTTTTACAAAGACTGCACTAGAAGCAATAGCTATTGGCAAAAGTTTGGGAGAAAAAGTCATATTGATGGGTACATCAACAGGGGCTACTGTGGGCTTGGCAATCATGGCAGAAGACCCAAGTATTTTTGGAGCAATATTCTATTCTGCCAACATCGATCTTGTGGATAGCAAATCTGATTTATTGACCAAACCTTTTGGTCTGAGCATTGCAAGAAAAGTAATAGGAAGCAATTATTATAGCTTTGATCCTCCTCCTGGAGCAGAACAATATTGGACACACATATATCCTTTAGAAGCAACTGTTGCTTTGCAGACGCTGATGAACACAACCATGCATGAGAAGACCTTTGCCAAAATTGAACAGCCAGTTTTATTACTTAGTTATTATAAGGATGAGAACAATCAAGATGATGTAGTTTCAGTGGCCGCAATTGAAGAATGCTATGAGCAATTGGCTACTAAGGTTGGTAAGAAAAAATATGTAAAACTTCCAAATGTCGAAGCTCATGCCATGTGCTCTCCACTCTACTCGAAGGACATAATTAGCCCTTATGAAGAAACTAAAAATTATTTGATAGAGAACTTGGGTTTGAGTCCAAAATAAAAGATGTGGGGCCTCCCTGAATTTACTACTACGCCGGCCGGCGGATTGAAATTCTTTCCTCCATCTTAGGATGGAGCGGAAGTTTATACACGAAACACTTGTGCGTTAGAAATAAGTCCTGTTTTCGCTGAATACTGACTGTAGTTATTTAATACATTAATTTTCTTGAAAGGAGATTCCGCTCCATTTCAAGAATGGAGGACCTCCCTGAATTTACTACTCCGCCGGTCGGCGGATTGAAATTCTTCCCTCCATCTTAGGATGGAGCGGAAGTTTATACACGAAACACTTGTGCGTTAGAAACAAGTCCTGTTTTCGCTGAATAGAAACTGTAGTTGTTTGAAAAGCATAAGTTTTTATGAATGGAGCTTCCGCTCCGCTTTAGGGCTGAGGGAAGATTATAAACTATCATTCGACTTTAGGAGAAGGATAGTATTAGAATCTGGGAGGTCTAAGCACTTCTTACTCCCCTTCTCTATAATTTTGAGAATACTTTACGTAGGCATCAGAAGTTCCTTTCAAGTAAATCATTGCTTGTTCTGGACTGATGGGTTTTATTTTCTTGGCCGGTATGCCTGCGTAGATAAATCCTGATTCCAATTTTGAACCAGAAGTAACTACTGCTCCTGCTGCTACAATACAACCTGGTTCTAATATTGCATCATCTAGCACAATTGCTCCCATTCCAATCAAAACATTTTCTTTGATGTGACAGCCATGAATGATAGCCCTATGGCCTACTGAAACTCCATCTTCCAGAATGGTATCATTCCTACCATAGGTACCATGTACCATCGAACCATCCTGAATATTTACTCTCTTGCCAATTTGAATTTTGTTGACATCGCCACGTATAACTGTTTGAAACCAAATACTTGATTCTGCACCAATGGTTACATTTCCAGTAATGGTTGCATTCTCAGCAATCCAGGCAGACTCATCTATGATTGGAGTATCACCACCGTAAGGGATAATCAATGCCATACTACTTCACTTGACTAAGTGGAGTCAGTTCATAACCAACATCTCTCAACAAATTTATCACCCCTTGGTTTCCTGCAAGATGGCCTGCTCCTACTGCAAAAAAGGTAGTGCCTTCTTTCATATAATCAGACATCTGAGGAATCCATTTTTGATTTCTATCATTTAGAAACAAATCTTCATAGCCAGCAAACTCAGAATCTTCCCCTTCAATCGTTCCAATCATAGCACTAATGTTTTGTTCTAAATACATGTTGGTAATTTTATCCATTTCTGATTCTGCATCTTCATCTTCATTCTTACTTGCTTTGATGGTTTCAACTAGCATGGTAGCTTGATCGCTGTAAGGAATAGAATCGAACAAACTTATTTGATCATCCATAGTTTCTAAACCAAAAACTTCCTTCTCTGTATTATTTGCCAACTCATAAAATTCCATTTCATACGATTTGGTTGTTGCAGCTGATGGGTCTCCACCTGCTAATGCTCCCATATCCATATCTCCTTCTGCAAAAATTGTCAAAAACATTGGCTTCATTTTTTCCAACATAAACATTGGTAATCCCATGTCTTTAAAATGATCCGTCACAATAGCATAGTCTTCTTTAGAAAGTAATTTTTCTAGAGTCATTCCATCTTTCATCATCACCTTTGTCATCATTCCGAAGATGTTGCTCATATCAGACATTTCATCAAGATCTATTTCAAAAACTACCTTTTCACTTTTATTAAATGTTTCCATGGTGTTTTCTGGCCAAAAGAAAGATTCTGCATCTATTATATGTATAGTACCATATAAGTAAGATTCCTTTTCTAAACCGTTGCCAGAGATCTTCCAAAGTAATGCATTTTCAAGTACTACTTTCTCATTACTTCCCTGATCCTTTTTATTAGCTTGAGTTTCAGCTTTTCGCTTTACTTCTATTGGTGCGCCAACAGCCACATCTTTTGACTCTTGGACCATAGGTGTTTTTGCAGTCGTATCAGCCATCTTTTTCTGCCCTGAGCAGGCATTCATGATGACGATTAGTGACAAAGACAAAAGGTAGATTAGATGCTTCATGCTTATTTTCATGTTTATATTATGTGTGTTATAAGTCTAACGAATCAACAGTTAATTTAATTCCATTGTTTTATAATCCTGATTTAAAAACCTCATTCATTAGGATTCCTGCCGCCACCGATACATTGAGAGATTCCATATTTTCAGGTAATCCTGGGATAGCTATGGATTCTGAGCAGTTGCGCTCCACGGCTTTGGACACCCCAGATTCTTCAGATCCTACCACTATTCCGATAGGCCCAGATAGATCCACTTCCGTAAATGACTTCCCTTGCATCATACCAGCAAATACCTTTAAACCAGAACTTTGCATCGTTTCGACAGCAGAAACCATACTTTTCTCACGACAAACAATCATTTGCGGAAGCGCTCCCATTGAAGCCTTCATAGCAAAGGCATTTAACCTTGCAGATTCTTTCATTGGCACCACCATCGCTTGAAATCCAAACCAATGAGCGGAGCGAGCAATCGCCCCAATGTTCCTTACATCCTCTATTCCATCCAACAGGATTATACGTGGTATTTCTCCTTTTTCAAAAATAAAAGGGATGATGTCGGCTATTTTGTGATATTTCACAAAAGATAATTGGGCAACAATACCTTGATGATTGGACTTTCTCACCAAGTTATTTAATTTGCTTTCAGGAGCTGTTATCAATGGAATTCCTAAGGAACGGCAGGTCTTTCGGACCTCTTTTTCGTAATCCCCTCGAATTGATTGTTCTATCCAAACCTTTTCAATATCCTGAGCTTTGGCCAAGGCTTCTGAGACCGGTTTGCGGCCAATTAAAAACTCATCTTTATAATTCTGCACTTCTTTGGATACTTGAGATCAAATAAATGTGTCGGCAAAGGTATTTTACGCGAAAATACCTATTTTACACGGCTTTGAGATTGTATATTTAGACAAAATAAAACTTATGATAATGAAGAACTTTACCTATCTAATTTTATTAATGTTTCTGCTGCCTATCCTTGGGCAATCACAGGCAGAATTGAAAAAAGAGATAGCACTCCAATATGTAAAGGAAACTGCAGAGGAAAAAGGCCTAAAAGCAGCTGATATAGAAAACATGTTGGTTACAGATATTGTCCATCATAAACACAATGGCGTGTATTCTGTTTACCTCAATCAAAGCTTTGAAGGTATCCCAATCGATGGGGCAACTTACAACATAAATATCTTAAAGGATAATAAGGTTATTTATAATAGAAACAATTACATCGCTGATGTGAAATCCAAAATTAAGCACACAGAAGCAACAATAACACCTGAGCAGGCAATAAATATTATTGCAAATAATTTGTATATCGCTCTAACTAAAAGATCAACCGAAATAAAAAAGGTTTCAGATATACACTATGTGTATGAAGGTGTCAACTTATCAAAAGAAGATATTGACCTTAAGCTAATGTATGTTCAAGATGAAAAAGGCGATTTGATTTTATCTTGGAACACGACTACTTATACGCCAACAAATTCTAACTCCTGGTACACTCATGTAAATGCTAGGAATGGTGAGATCATTTCACAGAGAAATAACACGCTTTACTGTGCAATGCATAACATGGATTTTTCTAGACCAAATGAGCAAGCAAAACATAATATTGATGAGCATAAAGATTGCGCAGATCACAATCATGTGACTCCTCAATTAACAACAACAGATTCTGAAGAAGAAGTTTCTGCAGTTTCAGGAAGCTATAAGGTATATGCTCTTCCAACCGAAAGTCCAATTCATGGACCACAAGTATTAGTAGAAAATCCACATTACCCAGAAGCAAGCCCAAATGGATGGCATACAATAAATAACACTACTGTGACCTTCACAAGAGGTAACAATGTTCACGCCTTTGCAGATCCTGATGGAAATCAATCTTCAGATGGCACCGAGCCAGATGGTGGACAATCACTAATTTTTGATTTTGATCATCTAGTTGATCAAGAAGCAAATCTAAATTACGATCCTGCAGTTGTGAATTTATTTTACATGAATAATATTGCTCATGATTTATTACAACTTTATGGCTTTGATGAGGCGAATGGAAATTTTCAATTTGAAAACTTTACTGGTGAAGGAATAGGTGGAGATGAAATCATTGCGATTGCGGCAGCACCAGATCTTACTACTGGAGATGAAATTCAAAACAATGCTTATTGGATACCAACAACAGATGGAAACAGCTCAACAATGGGAATGGGAATATGGGAGACTAGAACTTCTATCTTCCAGTTGTCTTCACCTGAACAAATTGCAGGCCCTTACGGAGTTTCGGGTGCACAAGATGATTGGGGATTTAATTGGAATTTTGATGAAATAGATTTGGTAGATGTAGAAATTGCTTTAGCTAGAGATGCATCAATACAAAGTCCGACACAATGCTGCGGTGACATTGTAAATGCAGATGAGGTAAATGGAAAAATAGCATTAATTGACAGAGGATTGTGTGAGTTTGGAACAAAGGCATTTAATGCACAAAATGCAGGTGCTGTTGGAGTTATCATCTGCAACCTAGAAGGTGTAAATGGTGGAAGTGGTGAAGAATTAATAGGTATAGCTCCAGGCGCTGATGGTGGAAATGTAGATATCCCAACTGTATTTTCAAGTAAGTCTACTTGTGATCTTATCAAAGCTGCCATAGGTTCCGGTAATAGTGTTACAGGAATTATGAGTACAATGATTGAACAAGGTCCAGAGACTTTTAATAGCTCGTTTGACAATGGAGTTATACTTCATGAATTTGGTCATGGTTTTAATGGTAGAGTTTTAGGAGGTCCTAACAATGCTTCTGGACTACTAAATAATGAACAAATGGGTGAAGGATGGAGTGATTTTTTCTCCGTTGCATTCACTGTAAAAGAAGGAGATACAGGAGCAACTCCAAGAGGAGTTGGAACCTTCTTATTAGGTCAAAATCCACAAGGAAGAGGAATTAGAGCATTTCCTTACTCTACAGATATGAATCTTAGTCCCTATACTTATGATGATATTATAGGTACTAACGAAGCACATGCCATAGGAGAAATTTGGACAGCAGTTCTTTGGGATGTCTATTGGTATTTCATTGATACATATGGATATGATCCAGACTGGACAAATCAAGATTCTGGAAATGGAAGAGGTTTGAGAATTATCATGGACGGTGTTGCTTTTGTAGGAGCTTCTCCTGGATTTGTAGATGCAAGGGATGCAATTCTTGAAGCAGATGAAGTAAATTTTGATGGGGCGCACAACTGTGATCTTTGGAATATTTTTGCTCGAAGAGGATTAGGCTTTTTTGCTGACCAAGGAAATGCAAATAATAGTAACGATGGTATAGAGGACTTTGAACCTCGACCAACTTGTATTGAAGAATTAAAAATCAGAAGAAGCACGGCAGATTTAGTTTTTCCAGGAGATGAAATGCAAGTAACTATGGATGTGTGGAATCATACTTTGATAACACAATCAAATGTAGTTGTAACGGATTTTTTAGCTGATGGTTTGAGCTATGTAGCTGGTTCGTCTACAGGTCCAGAACCAACGATTGATGGAAACACCTTGTCTTTTGCTTTCGGTGATATGCCATCTTTGGAAGAGCGTAGAATTACCTTTATGGTCAGCACAGATATCGACAATATGTCAGAATCATTGCTTTATGATCCAGTTGATTCCGATGTAGGTAATGAATGGGACATCGACTTCGTTGAAGGCTTTGATATTTTCCAAACAACATCTGCAGAATCAAATTCTCCTTCTTTCAGCTGGACGGTTAACTCACCAGATACTGAGTCAAAGCAGGAGTTATTCTATAGAGGTTTGTTTGTAGAAGGAGCAAATCCTGCCTTGAGGTTTTATACAAAATATAACACGGTACTATCTATAGATGGCGGATATGTTGATATTTCAAGTGACGATGGCGTAACTTGGTTTAGACCTGACAATGATTATATCCAAGGAGGGCCAAATCAAGAAATTGTTTACAGCACCTTTGCCATTGCTGCCCTTCCTGGCTTTTCAGGATATCAAGAAGAATGGATACCAGCATATATCGATCTTAGCGATTATGTAGGCCAAACGATATGGGTAAGATGGAATTTTGGAGCAGATGATACAGAACTACTGCAAACTACTCCAAATATTGATGGAACAAATGTCTTAGAGGATGTAGGTTGGTTTATTGATGATTTAGAATTACTCGATCTTAAAAAGTATGAAACCAATGCCTGTGTAACTTCAAATGAAACTGGAGATGTTTGCACAGAAACATTTACTACAATTGTAGATGCAAGCCTACCTTCCAAGGTTCAAGATTTATCAAAAGAAGGATACACTATGATCTTGGCACCAAACCCAGCAGATGATCGTGTAGAAATTCAGATTGGAAGCTTAGTAAATGAGCGTGCACAATTGGAATTAAAGACAGTGGATGGAAAGATTTTATCTAGACAGTCTGTAGATGTATCTGATCTTGGAACAAATGTTAATTTGGACTTAAGTGGAATAAGCTCAGGATTATATTTTGTTACTTTACAATCAGGAAACAAAGTCCTGACAAAGAAATTAATGATAAACTAAGATACTATTAGGGCGATTATTGCATGCAGGAGTCAACATTCATTTGTTGCTCCTGTTTTTTTTTGGATAGATGTCATATCTGACTTCAGATGTCAGAGTTTTCGTAAAGCCAAAGGGTCGGGAGACTTTTGGGTATGTATTTTCATTGAAAGCTAAACGGCGAAAGGTCTCTCGACCTCTTCGCTTAAAAGAACTAATACAATTTTTTAAGTTTAGCACTAAATCTTATTTAATTTGAGCTAAACTTTATAATTTACCGCTTTAATAAAGTTCAATAATAAGCCCTTCTCATTCCAAATGAATATACATTTCCTTGATGATGACCACTCTACCAATAGATATCACGAAATCACCCTTACAGATATTGCCGAAGAAAAAAACTGCAAACTTCAGTTTAATGATCATCCGCTAAGCTTATTGGAAAAATACGAAAGTGATGGTGGCTTACCAGATTTGCTATTTCTAGATATAAATATGCCTATGATTGATGGCTGGGGATTTTTAGAATCTTTTAATGAAAAATTCAAAGAAGCGAAAACTACTTTTGTAGTTTTAACTACGGCCAATAATCCAAACATCTTTGAAAAAGCAAAGACTTACCATAACATTAAAAGTGTTGCAATCAAACCATTGAGCCCTGAAAGTCTTCAAGACTTAGTGAAAGAATTATCTTCTCAATAGAAAGTATTTTCAGAAGTAAGAGCTTAAAGCTCAACAGAAAATTCATTAATCTCCATGCATCTCAAGTTGAGGAAATTCTTTTTCTTGTTTCTGTTCGTTTTCTTCAATCATTTCACGTGGAAAACTTACCATAAAAATTGAACCTTTAGATGGTTTACTCTCAAGTGAAATTTCACCTGAGAAATCGGAAACGATTTTTTTACAAGTAGCTAAGCCAAGGCCAGAACCTTCATATATCCTTTGTGTATGAAGTCGACTAAACATCACAAATATTTTATCAAAATATTCTTTCTCAACACCAATTCCATTATCCTCAATATAAACTCTCACCTCGGTTGCAGAATGCTCTGAATAAACTTTGATAGTAGGCACTTCAGATTTATTGTATTTCAACCCATTTTCGATCAAGTTTTTAAAAAGCAATAATAGCTTGGTGTAATTCCATTTGATGACAGGTAGAGAGTTTTCATCAAATAGAATTGTTGCATTATTATGTTTGCTGAGCAGTAATCCAGAGATTTCATTCAGCAAATTTGCTATGTTGATATTTTCTGTCTTTCCACCTAGATCAGAGAGTTTTGAATAACCTAGTACATCCTCAATAAGACTCATCATCCGAGTCCCGCCACTTTCAATATGCTCAATGCATTCTCTAATTATTGGTTTGGAAGAATCATCAAGCTTTTTAGAAAGTAGTTTGGTAAACTGCACAATGTTTAACAATGGAGTTTTCAAATCATGTGAAACAATGTATGCAAACCGTTCTAACTCTTCATTTGATTGAGTAAGGTTTGAATTGGTAGCTTTTAGAATATCACTCTGAGTATTTATCTCAGCATTTTGTTTCTTTATTCTTTTCAGCATTCGGAATAGAAGGAGTATCAAGAGTGTACCTATTAATAATGCAAATTGCAATATTGAGTTTGCAATTCTCTGTGATCTCAGCTGTTCATCTTTCAGTTGTTGTTGATAGCTATTTTCTTTTTCACGAAGACTTAATTTTCCAAACACCTCTAATTTATTGACAGCAACATCCTTATTTAAGGAGAATTCCAGTTTTTCTTTTTCTTCTAGATAAGCTATTGATTTCTCAAAATTCTTCTTGTCTTTTTGAGCCAGGTAAAGACATTCACAAGCTTGGGCATGTGATTTTCCATAATTATACTTTACAGCAAAATCATATGCTTCATTACAATATGTGATAGCTTTTTCAACATCTTTGTCTAGGTAGTACTTACCAAGTGCTAATAATGAATTTGTTCTATCAATAGAACCACCCGTTTTTTCGGATTCTTCAAAAGATCTTTCATATAAACTTACTGCTGTTTGCTCATCACCAGCTAACTCTTGAATTTGTCCTTTTAGTAAATATGATCGAGACAAACATCTTTGTGTTCTGTCACCTTCTTTTACAAAATGCGAAATATTAAAATCACAAATTGAGTCAGCTAAATTGTATTTTTCTAATTGAACATAAGCTTCCGCAAGATTATTATTACATATACCATATCTCCATTCATCCATACTTAATGAATCAAGTGCTAAAGTTAGATGCGGAATGGATATTTCTGGCAAACCTAACGAGATATAAGCATTACCGATGCATAAATTTACAAAGTAGTGGTTTTCATCAAGTTCAAGTCCTTTGATATAAAACTCAACTGCATTTTGCATATCGAATTCCCAAAGTCTAACACCAAGATCACAATAATAATAGGCAGCTGCATGTGCATCTCCTTCTTTCAAGAAATAATATTCACTAGAGTCCATTTGCATTTTGACTCCATCTACATTTTTTGCCTTTATATCAAGGATTGCTTTTCTGGCAAATACTCTTCCCAGTAAATAATTTTTGTCCTTACCTCTAGAAAAATCACTATCCAATCCAATGGAATAACCTTTGTCAATGTTTCTTCCCGTTTCTATTGATTTATTAAAGTATAAATCCGATTGGACATAGTCCTTGGATCTATACATGTGCCACTCAGCAAGCTCAAGATAAATTTTGTATTGCAAAAGAAAGTCATCTTGACTTATTGCATACTCAAGCCCCTCCTCAAAGTATTCTTTAGCAGAATCTCTGTCTACATGATAGTAGGTGATTTCTCCAATTACTAATAGAATCCTTCCAGTGAGTTCATCGTAGGAGTTTAATTTACATATATCATAAGCTTCTTTTGCGAGATCCAAAGAATGCTTCCAATCCTTTTTTTGTAGCGAATAACTCTCATTGAATAACTGAGAAGCTTTCTCATAACTAATTTGGATTTGTTCGGATTCGAATTTTGCCTTTGATTTATTGGATTCTTGAGCAGAAAGGCTTGCAGTAAAGCATATTAAAAGCGATACAACTGGAATAAATATAAAATTTAGAGATTTGGTAAAATACTCTAGCATTATTCATTAAAATTTAGAATCTCATAGAAAACAACTACAAAAATAAGCTCAATTAGGATATAAGTCCTACGACAAAAGCTATACATGCCGATCTCCGAGTTATAGCGTTACAATCCAAATAATATGCTAGGAGTGAAAGTCCATGAAAAGACCTGAGACATTAGACAATTAGCATACAAAAAATTGACAAAATGCTCCAAAGACTTTACTTTAAGCTATTCAAGGTTTGAAGCCAATACTTTTTAATCACGTAGCTACTATCATTTGCGGAAGCGACCAAAACCTGAGGTTGTTCAATACAATATTGAATCTGACGAAGGATTTAAATATTTAAACAGTCTAAGCTTATATGAGCCGTATAATCTAGTTTAGAACCAGAGGATTTTATAAGCTCACAGATTCAGTCGAAAAATAATTTTACTATTTGTTTACCCAGAGATTGGGGTAATAATTTTTAAAAAAAAATTCAAAATCTCGATAATGCAAAAGATGTTTATAATCAGTCTATTAAGCCTCATGTTAATTGGCTGTGGAAGTCCAAAAAAAACTGATGGAAAAACTGGAGAAAATCCAGAAGTTGTAAAAGAAGTAGTGCTTAATTACTTTAATGCCGCAAATCCAAACAACAAAGTAACAAAAATACCATGCACACTTTCAGATGGCACAGAAACTGAATGTTATCAAATTGTGACAAATAGTACCCCAAGCGATCACTCGATGGGACCTTGGTGTCCAACAAATATTACTGATGACAAAAGTTTGGGTGGTATCTGGCTTGAAGGCGGAAAGGTATACGATGTAGATGGTGAATTTATCAAGAACATGGCAAAGTTGTACAAAGACGATACCTGGAAAATGTATGATGCAAATGGAAAAGTGTATATAACCAACACACAAGAAGATTGTGAAAATGCAGCCAACCCTAATGTAGGTGATGAGTATAGAAACTATTGTGTTGAGTGCCTACCCTCTTATATAACTTCAGTTACGCAAACATTTAAGATTCCAATTAAACCAGTTATGCTTGCTGAGGCAGTTCCTTTTATGGGTGCAGGTGGACCTCCTAGAGGACC
>CALHKJ010000174.1 GCA_938033975.1 uncultured Saprospiraceae bacterium
TAGAACCTAATGCCATGATCATTTTTGCAATCACATGTTTTGTGTTGCTATTGACCTATCTTAATTCATTAGAAACGGCAAAGTAACCTCAAAGAAAAACCCTCGAAATGATTTTCGAGGGTTTTTTTGTTTCGTTATTTAAATACACCAGATTTTCTAAAGTGCTTTACTAATAGGTAATAAACCATTGCTCTGTATTTGTTTCTGTTCTTCGCTCCCATAGTCTTCACTACTGCTGCAATTCCTTCATCCAATTTAGGACCATCCTTTAGGCCTAATTTTTTGATAAGGAAATTCTTTTTTACTCTCTTCAATTCTTCTGGATCACTTGAAGAAACTTTTGATGCATCTGCTCTGTATAAAGATGGACCACAAGCTTTTGCAACTGCTCTTAGAAGCTTAGAATCTGTTTTAACTTTAAGCTTTTTAAATTCCTTTTCATAGGTTTCTATGCATTCATCGAATTTACTCATTTGATAAATTTTAGTAATTAATTAATGTTCAAATATAAATAAGAATCAGGATATAAGAATAATTCTGTATCATTATTGATAAGTTTTATAAACAGGGTGATAGATATCATATACGGTCAAAATGAAAATAGAAGAAAAAGAAAAAATAGAAATTGACTTTTGGAAGAATAGTAAACATGAGAGTCCTGATGTTTTCAGCTTAGCAAACTATCTCAACAAGATTGACCAGCTGAAAATTTTAAACGCAAAAATTAACAATCATCTCAAACATTTTCAAGGCGTGAAAAGTGTACTTGAACTGGGCGCTGGCCAAGGTTGGGCATCTGCATTTATGAAAAAATGGATACTACCTAAAGCCGAGTTTACTGTAACTGATATTAGTCCTTATGCTATAGAGTCTGTTAAATATTGGGAAGAGGTCTTTGACGTAAGTATTAAAGATGCTCTGTCATGTAAAAGTTACGATCTAAGCCAATTTCAAGATGGTCAATTTGATTTGGTTTATTGCTATGCAGCAGCGCACCATTTTGTAAAATTAGAAGAAACCTTACAAGAGGTTCATCGAGTTTTAAAGCCTCGAGGCAAATGTGTTTTTTTATATGAGCCTACCTGTTCGAAGATGTTTTACAAACTTCACATGAGGTGGGTTAATAGTCAACGTCCTGATGTTCCTGAAGATATTTTGATTACAAAAGATATTATCAAAATGGCTAAAGGATTAAGCTTTGCGGTTGAGCACTCTTATGATTTTACATCTCAAGAGCATAAATCCATTGGCATGTCCTTATATTTTAAAATTCTTTCAAAGCTTGGTTTTTTACAAGGATTATTACCAAGTTCTTCAGATTTTATCTTTATCAAATCATACAATGAAAATTAGTCAATTAATTATATATCCAATAAAAGGAATGGGCGGAATAGAACTAGCATCTTCTAAGGCCATGGAACGTGGATTTGAAAATGATAGAAGATATATGTTGGTAGACAATAATGGTAAGTTTCTATCCCAAAGAGTTATTCCTAAGATGGCCCTATTTGGATGTAGTATACAAGGAGAAATATTGAAAATCCAGTATGAAGACCAACAAATAGATCTAAATATTAATCAAGAAGAAGGCAAAATACTCAATACCAAGGTTTGGAATCATTCAGTAGATGCTATAGAGGTGGGTACTATTGCAAATGAATGGTTTTCGGAATTATTAGGCCAGGACTGCAAATTGGTCAAAATGAATAAGCAAACTAAAAGAAAGAAGTCTTTAATAAAAGCACCACGTTCTACACAATTGAGTTTTGCTGATGGCTATCCTTACCTAGCATTGGGGACTGCAAGTCTCAAAGAACTAAATGAAAAACTAGATACTCCTGTCACAATTGATAGGTTTAGAGCAAATATTATTCTTGAGACTAAGATTGGACACGAAGAGGAAGAAGTAGACAAATTTACCTTGAGTGGTGTGAAATTTAGGATGATCAAACCTTGTGCTCGATGCCAAGTAGTAACTATTGATCAAAAAAATGCTAGCACATCAAAAGAACCTTTAAAGACGCTTGCTACTTATCGAAAAAAGGCTAATAATATTTATTTTGGGATGAATGTCGTTTGCTTGGAGGAAGGGATTGTAAATGTGGGCGATGAGCTTATCATCTCTTCTTGATTTTTAAAAAGATGGTATAAAAAAAGGAGTCATGCTATGAACATGCCTCCTTTATATTTCATCAAATTCTTGTTATTTCATAAACTCCAAACTCTTGTTGATAAAGTCAGACATCTCCTCCCCTTTCAACATATTTTGGTTCAGCTTGGCTAGCATAATCAAATAGTTTGCAAAGTCTTCTTTCTTTTCTGCATCTCTCATTTTCAAAAGCCTCCCTGAAACCAAGTCGTGATTGCTATTAACAATAACATTATAGGTTTCTGGAAACATATTATTCATTCCTTGGATTGCCTGCATCTCTTGCATTCTTCTCATAAATTCAGGTTTGGTAATCATCACGGGATGATCAGATTCACCTAATGCTCTTAGTTCAATATTCAAGCCCGCTTGCTCCCCTACTGCAGAGGTGAAAATTGATTTTACCTTTTCTTGTTGCTTGTCATCAAGAACAGAATTCTCCTCTCCATCTTTTTCAATCAATTTGTCAGTAGTATCGGCGTCTACTCGTACAAATGATACATTATCTAGCTTTTGCTCGAGATGTTGAATAAAGTGATTATCAATGATGTGATTGAATACAACAACATCATAGTCTTTTGCTTCTGCAGATTGGATGTAACTATGGTGTGCTTTTTCATCGTGCGTATAAAGGACTATTTTCTTATCGTATTTATCTGTCTGAGTGGTAGCTATTTTTTCAAGGTATTCTTCGATGAGGTAGTGTTCTCCTTTGGTATTGGCAACCAAGGCAAAGTTTTTACCCTTTTCATAGAACTTTTCATCAGATAGCATTCCGTACTTTACAAACACTCCGATATCTCCCCACTTTTCTTTGAAGCTGTCTGTATCTTTTTTGTATAGCTGCTTCAATTTATCTGCTACCTTTTTAGTTATATAGCTTGTGATCTTTCTTACATTAGAATCACTCTGCAGATATGATCTCGATACATTTAATGGGATATCAGGTGAATCTATAACCCCGTGCAGGAGTAATAAGAATTCTGGAACAATTTCTTTTACATCATCAGTTACAAATACCTGATTTGAGTATAATTGAATTTTGTTTTTTTGAAGTTCGAGATTGTTACCCAATTTTGGAAAATATAAGATTCCTGTTAGATTGAAAGGAAAATCAATATTCAAATGAATCCAAAACATTGGCTCCTCTGACATCGGATATAACTCCTTATAGAATTCTTTGTATTGCTCATCTTTTATTCCTGAAGGCTTCTTTTTCCAAAGTGGTTTAGGATTATTGACTATGTTGTCTACCTCCTTGGTCTTTTGGATTCTGTCTTCACCCTCCCCTTCGAAGTAGTACTCAGTTTTAGTGCCAAACCTAATTTCAACTGGAAGGAATTTTCCATATTTATCCAAGAGACCTTGGATTCTATCTTTGTCAAGAAACTCTTTGCTATCATCAGAAACGTGCAAAATGATATCTGTTCCTCGCTCTTTCTTATCGGCATCTTCCATTGTAAATTCGGGATCACCATTGCAACTCCACTTTACCGCTTTACTTTTCTTGTAAGATTTCGTGACAACATCAACTGTATCTGCTACCATGAAAGCTGAATAAAATCCTAAACCAAAATGGCCTATGATATTCGTTTCATCCTTGTATTTTTTAAGAAAATCCGTTGCTGAAGAAAAGGCAACCTGGTTAAGGTATTTTTCGACTTCTGCACTTGTCATCCCTATCCCTCTATCTCTTATGGTCAAGGTGCTATTGTCAGTATCAAGGATGATATCGATTGTGGTGTCTCCAAGTTCTCCTTTATAATCACCTCTCGACGAGAGTGTTTTTAATTTACTGGTTGCATCAATGGCGTTGGATACCAGTTCTCTAAGGAAAATCTCCTGATCACTGTATAAAAACTTTTTAATGATCGGGAAGATATTTTCCGCTTGTACATTAATTGTTCCTTTTTGCATGTTTGGTTTTTTTAATCTTTGTGTTCAAATTTGATACCACAGCGGGCTTTGTGTCAATCTGACTTTACACCCTAATGTTTAGGTCAGTAAAGATGAAATGCTGACACAAAAAACTGACGATTTGGCTTAAATGGTCTTAAGATATTCTATGACTGCATTACGTTCAGATTCATTTAATTGGTCGCCAAAGGTGTGCCCTGAATTGCTATATCCAGGCAAGTTGGTATCATAGCTATGTCTATTAAACTTAACACTTTCAGTTTCATAGGACCAGCCAAGGTTTTCATAATTATAAATACGTGGTATTCCAATTTTTTTCCAAATTGCAGGTCTGCTTTCACTATCTAGCAGACTTCTAATATCTGGGACTGATCCATTGTGTAAATATGGTGCAGTTGCCCACACACCATCCAAAGGCGGTGCAATATATGCTCTATATCTTTCTAGTCTCGCGGCGTTAGGCTCTTGTCCAAACCAAGAATTATTATACCAATCAGTAAATTCTGAAAAGCCGAAATTTGCATAGATCAAAAGACTATCAGTTTGGACCAAATCCAAATCTACCATCAAGTTAGGATAGCTTTCATTTTCACCATAGGTTCCATGACATCCACTGCAATGTGTAATGAATAAATCTTCTCCTTCCTTTGCTAGATTCATATCAATAGGGTTTGGATATGGAGGTGGCTCTAAGGAATTTATATAAGCTATAACATCGGCAAATTTGTTGTCAATCTCTCTAGCTTTGATCGTATCCTTGAGTGTCAATACACTCGAAGCCATGCTGATTCTTGCAAAGTCACCACGTCCCACAGAAGTATAAAACATAGAATTCTTTTTCTTTAGATTCCACCAAGGTGGGACATCTGTTGGAATCACTTCTGTCGGCACATTTAACATTGGCTCATCAGACCACTCTAGACTCACAGGATCTCTGTGGGCAGCAAGTAGTGCGGCAATTTTGTCTGCTGGATTGGAACCAACTGTTTCAGTTACAATATTAGGTGCAGTTACTTTCAAAGCTTTTGAGAAGGCTTCATAGGATTTATATTCTGGAGTATTTGTTCCATATGCACTTGTTACCAAAATATCTGTAATATTATTTGCAGTTGACTGATCAAAAGTAAAGTCAGCATCTGTACTACCCAAGCCTATAATCAACTCTCCATTTAATTCTGAAGAATGACATTGAAAACAATTTGGCGAGACCACCTTCACTGCATATTCACTATAAAATGCATTGAATCTATGATCAATACCTTCATTTAAACCTGTTCTATCCAAATCATATTCAGGATTGGTAAAAGTACTCAAGAAAATATCTAATGGTATTCCACTATCAACAAAGTCGCCATTTAATAAATAATGTTCTCCTTCTGATGGATCACCTGTGCGCTGGCTCGAGGCTTCAATAGCTGTCAATGCTTCTGTAGGAATAATTACTGGTGGTCCAGGCTCAATGATTGTTGGATCAGGTGTTGGATCAATTGGGTCCTCAACTTCTCTACAATTACTGAAAGTGAGTGCTAATATACCTATCAATAGAAGAAAAATATTATTTGGCTTTTTCATATCAATTAGCTTGTTGTTAAAGGTAGAACCAGGAATAAGATCGATAATTTATTGACAATTTGAAGTCAAGAGCATCAGTTTTTTTCCTCAAATAAAAAAATTAAAATATGTATGTACCTGATAACCTAACAATTAAGATTACAATGTGTTTAAGGTCAACCAAGGCGTAAATAAAGCCTCCAATTTGGCAAGGTATTCGCAGAAGTGTAACTGTTCAGATTACAGAAGGAGAGTACTTAAGTGATTAAGTTCTTCTTTGGACCGGTTCATCGGGGGGTTCGAACCGGTCTTTTTTTTTACCTCAAGTACTTCTCCAAAGATGGGCATTCTAAATATCCCTCATCCAATTTTATAAAAGTTTCATCAAGTTTCTCCGCAATCCAATCACCAAAATAGGCGTTCTTTTTATTCTCCTTTGCTAATTCTTGAATCTTAGCATAATCTTGTTCGAGACTTACCTTGTGTGGTTTTGTCCTTGTCAACAATTTTATAATTCTATATTCTGTTTGCCCTCTTTGATTAAGGTATTCAAGTGGTACAGAGACATCTCCAACTTCCATATCTTCAGTGGCAAAATAAATTTCTGGTGGAAGCTCAGCTGTCTGGAAAAAAGTTTTTCCTGTATTTGGGTTTTGAAGTCTACCTCCATTATTATAACTCTGAGCTGTTTTTAAAGAATGTTTTACTACTGCTTTATTCCATTCTAATTCTCCTCTTTCCAATTTTGCTCTTACAGTATCCAATTCAATTTTAGCCAAGTCAATATCATCGTAGGTTATTTCTGGACTAATTAGAATATGTCTCAATTTAATTTTATTCCCTCTTCTCTCTATCATCTGAATGATATGAAATCCATATTCAGTCTCAACTGGTTCAGATAGTTCATCTACTTCCAGTTGATATGCTTCTGCTTCAAATTCAGGAACATATGAACCCCTTTCTGCAAAACCCAATTCACCGCCTTGAGCTCCAGACCCAGGATCATCAGAATGCTTTTTAGCCATTGCAGCAAAATCAGCTTCCCCACTTACGATTGACTTTCTAATTTCTAAAATTTCTTGAAGAGCTTTCAATCTTTCGATTTCATTTACTTTAGGAGCTGCTACAATTTCTGCCACTTCAACCTCAGCACTTAAGAAAGGAAGACTATCTTTTGGGATTGAATTGAAAAATTCTTGTACCTCACTTGGAGTAATTTCCACTTCCATTAGGATTTGTTGTTGCATCTTCTCTGCTAACAATTGAGAAATCATATCCTCTCTAAGATTTGAAGCCATTTCATCAACTGACATTTGATAGTATTCTTTGAATCTTTCTTCATCTCCATTCATTTGTCTTAAGACACTACTAATTCTAAAATCAATCTGTGCATCAACTTCTGAATCTGAAACTATGATACTATCAAGTTTTGCTTGATGTACAATCAACTTCTGTCCGATTACAGCTTCAACTATTTGACAACGACCAAATTCGCCAGCAGGTGCCTGAGATTTGGTGTAAGCATATTGAGACTCAATGTCTGATAGAAGGATGATTTCTCCACCAACTTTGGCAACAACCTTGTCAATACTTAATTTCTCTTGTGCAAAAGAAACTTGCGTCAAAAGAAATATTGCGACTAGTGTAATTATAATTTTATTCATCATTTTTATATTCTTCTTTAAGCATTATTTGTTGTTGTCAAAGTAACTAACAACAGAACTCTTCGAAATTGCTTCCTCATAAAGTTTTACTTTTTCATTTTGAAGCAAGCTTCTTGTTCTTTTATGTAAGATCAATTTTTCTATTTGTCTTTGCACAACTGTTCGTGGTGCTTCTTCTCCAGGTTTTAATTTATCTTTCACCTCAACCATATAATACATACTATCCCTTTTTGCAGACTTATAAAATCCTTTGCTAAACTTCACTTCTTCTGCTATTGATTTTGGGAGGTATCCATCCAAACTTTTACTCGTGACCCAAATACTATCTTTCAAATGACACCAATATTGGTTTTCCATACATTTCTTTTCAATTTCATCCCAACTATCGGCCTTCCATCTTTCTACAAATTCACTTTTCTCCTCGTAAGGAATTTTTATCATATACATCAAGTAGGCTGGTTCAGCCAAAATAAAATCTGCTCTATTTTCTTCGTAATATTCGTTGACTTCTGATTCATTTATCAGTGTGTCCAAATTATTTTCTATCAAATAGGTCTCGTAATTATGAGATAGTAATGAGTTTCTATAATCTTCAACCAAAGCATCAATTTCACTTTTGTTGATCTGCTTTCTTGCTTCGTTGATAAACAATGCTTCTTTAATCCATTTATCAACATGATGATTAACTATTTCAGCACTATCTGTTGGACTAGAATTAGGAGGAATCATTTCTTGAAAATCTTCAAGGTATAATTTCTCACCGGCCACTTTTACCAACAAGGTCTTAGATTCTTCAACTTTTTGTTTACATGCAAAAAAGGAAAAGAACATAAGTAAGCAGAGCGAATAGCTTTTCACCATTTTATTTTTTAATCAGCTTGTTAAAAGCCATTTCGTTTAACTCAACTTTGAAATCCTTTTTCAATTCCATAATCCAGTTCTGCTCCAAGAGATCTTGATAATCAGCAATAATATAGCCTCTAGCTTCTTTCAAAGTTTTATTTGTATTTGGTATCACTGATTTCACTTTTGTAAATGAATGTTTAGATTCATTTGAAATGATCTCAGTCATTCCACCTACCTTTCCCCAAGGAATTCCTTCAATACCTTTGCTATCTTTTTGAATAACTCTTGTTGTCGAACTAATGACTTCATTTCCATCTTTATTAAAACTTTCCTTTAAAGAGTTTAAGTCTGTCTTTTTAGCCTTTTTTAGAATTTTGGACAGCACTTTAGTGTCAGTTGTATTGATGGTAATATCTTCCACTTCAAGTCGTTCTCCCCACATATAATTGTTTTTGTTTTCAGAATAGAATTTTTCCAATCCTATAGTGTCTTGACTCGCTTTATCCCAAACCTCCATTTTAGTTGCTTCGAACAATAAGATACCTTCTTCGTACTCTCTCATCAAGGCTTTGAATTCAGGATATTTGTTGGCCAGATTAGATTCTTCATAGTCTAACATTCGTTCTTGGAGATATCTTTCATAAAGATCTTCAACGGAATCTTCTAGTGGAGCTTCTTTATTGTACCTCAATCTACTTTTGGTATCCTTCTTACAATAATTGGCAAAGTCAATTAAATCTTTGTTGTAATCATCTCCAATTTTCAAAAGATTCATTTTATCTAAATCAGCAGGCACCTTCCACTTGTACGAATAAAACTCTTCATCCAAAGTAGAAGTGAATTTCGCTAAGGCTACTTTGTTTTGTTTCAAGTCTACCTCTTTGATTATTTTTTGAACCAATCCTTTTTTAGCAGCTTCAAATCTTTCGTCTTTAGAAATTCTACCTTGGATTTTTCTTCGTTTTTTGGCCTCGTCGTTTTCAATTTTCTTTGAGTGACGTTTGATAATATGGTATCCGAATTGAGTCTCAATTGGCTTAGAGTATTCATTATCTTTTGTCAACTTAAAAGCTGCATCTTCAAATGCTCTATCAAATTTGTTGATGCCAAAGAAGCCAAGGTATCCAGCTTTGTTTTTGGTATTAGGGTCTTCAGTATAAAGTGAAGCCAACTTTCCAAAGTCTTGACCCTTTCCTAGTTCTTGATATAATGAATCAATCTTAGCTTTTGCTCCAGCACTTGATTTCTTCAAAAGAATATGAGAAACTTCCATTTCTCCTCTTGCTGGTCGATTCGATGAAACTTTTACAATATGATATCCCAACTTGGATTTGATCGGCTTGGAGTATTCACCATTTGGAGTTGTATACATGGCATTTTCAAACTCATAAAAACCAGCTGGTAGCATGGCTACATAAAATCCAAGTTCTCCACCTTTGATTGCTGATCTTTTATCTTCAGAAAATTTCTTTGCCATTTCTGAAAAGGACTTACCTCTCTCAAGCTCTCCGTAAATGGTATTTATTTTTTCAAAGGCTGCTTCCTTTTTGTGTATTGGTGCACTTGAAGGATTTGCAACAAAAATATGACTAACCTCTACATCCGTAGCGCTTCTTTCAATAACCTCATCGATTAATTTTTCAGAAACCTCTTTATCAACCAAGTAACTACTCGCCAGTTGTTTTCTGTAACCCTCAAGTTCGTTTTGCAATCTTTGCACTGTATCCAACCCCATTGCCTTGGCCTTTTCAACTTTCAACTTAAACTTAGTATATAGGTCTAGGTATTC
>CALHKJ010000175.1 GCA_938033975.1 uncultured Saprospiraceae bacterium
TTTTCTTTAAAAGAATTGGCGACCTACGATGATAGCTGGTTGGAAATTGTCGATACTCAGTTCTGGGGAAGCCCTACCAACAATTATTGTAAATGGTTTCATGTAGCCGAACATGAGTCAAATCATAATGGACAGATAAAATATTTGAAAAGTAGATTGCATACTTCTTAGACGCCAAACATCAGAGGTCAGAGGTCAGACATCAGAGGTCAGATTTTAATTTTAATTTTAATTAAATTCCCCAGCCTACGCTAGGCTTCGGTGGACAAGCATTTTATTTTTAATTTTATAAGATGCTAGATCGAATCGTACAAGCCATTGAAAGTTTTGCATCATCTTACTCCTCCTTTATGTGGGGATATCCCTTACTCTTTTTATTAGTGGGTGGCGGATTTTTCTTTATGCTTTATTCTAAGTTTTTGCCTTTTCGTCACTTTGGGCATGCTATAAATGTACTCAGAGGAAAATATGATAACCCCGCTGATCCTGGTGAGATTTCTCATTTTGAAGCTTTATCAACAGCACTTGCTGCTACAGTGGGAATGGGAAATATTGCAGGGGTTGCTGTGGCAATTACTATTGGTGGTCCTGGAGCAGTATTTTGGATGTGGGTCAGTGGTTTAATTGGAATGACTACAAAATTCTTTACCTGTACTTTAGCCATACTTTATAGAGGAAAAGATTCTAAGGGAGAGACACAAGGTGGTCCGATGTATTTTATTGTTGAGGGTTTAGGCAAGCCTTGGAAGCCACTCGCCATTCTCTTTTCTGCTGCTGGATTAATAGGTGCCTTACCAGCATTTAATGTCAATCAACTCACTCAAGCCGTTAGAGACATTCTACTTACACCCAATGATATCTCAGTAGGATTTACAACTGATTTGTTGACCGGTTTGATACTGGTGGTCTTAGCTGGTGTTGTCATCTTAGGTGGCCTTAAAAGAATTAGCAAAGCTGCCTCTAAAATGGTACCCTTTATGGTTGTTTTCTACTTTATTGCCGTTGCAATAATTTTAGCTGTCAATTTTAAAGCTCTTCCTGAATATCTTGCTTTAATATTTACAGACGCTTTTGCAGCAGCAAATTATAAAGGAGATCCTATGTTAGGTGGAGTTTTAGGCGCCCTGATTATAACTGGAATAAAAAGAGGGGCATTCTCCAATGAGGCAGGAATAGGAACTGCACCAATGGCTCATGGAGCCGCAAGAACAGCAGAGCCGATCAGAGAAGGCTTGGTTGCTATGTTAGGACCATTTATAGATACTATTGTAGTATGTACCTTGACTGCCTTGGCCATCCTAGTAACTGATGTTTGGAAGTTAAGCGAAAGCAATGGTGTAACTCTAACTGCCCAAGCTTTTAATGATGCCATGCCTGGATTCGGACCTTACGTTTTACTGCTCTGCATAGCAGTCTTTAGTATTTCATCATTACTTAGCTATTCCTACTATGGTACCAAGTGTATGTCTTTTCTTTTTGGGGCTGAGAATAAGCACATTTATAATTACTTCTATTTGCTAAGCATTTTAGCTGGAGCCACACTCTCACTAGATATCATTTTGAATATTATAGATGGAACCTTCGCAGTTATGGCCATTCCAACTATGATTGCAAGTTTATTATTGGCACCCAAAGTTATGGCGGCTAGCAAGAAATACTTTTCGGGTAAAATTTAGTGTGCAGAAATTACTTAGTGTTTTTTGTCATTATTATCACTCCTGTAGACCAATCTAGTTTAGTCAAAGAAAAATCTTCTCTTTTTTCTAAATATTCGATTAATCTATCGACATTTTCCTGATGTCCTGCTGGCCAATTTGCTTGTACTTTCATATCGTCAACAACATAAAAACCACCAAGATTAATAAGATCTAGAATTTCGGAAATTTCACTATACTTTCCTGGCCATGCATCTGCAAAAACTAAGTCAAACTTGTCTCCTTGATAATTTTTAATCCATGAAGATCCATCTTCGCACACTAATTCAACTCTTGGATCATTACTAAAAAATTCTTTTACAATTTCGATTAAGTTATTGTCATTATCAACTGAAATTAATTTGGATGCTTCGTCTAGTCCATCAATCATCCAAGAAAGAGATAAGCCTATTCCTGTTCCTAATTCTAAAATATTTGAATTAGGCTTTGATGTGATTAGAGTTTTAAGTAAAGTTCCAATGAAAATATCCGATGGCATTGTAAAGCCAATTGCATTTGATTTATCCAAAATTCTATCATAGATTTTGGGTTTGTCCAAAATAATTGATTCGTTCATTTTTTTATTTTTGTTGCCTACAGCTACTTAATATCCTTGATCACTTCAATATCACTATCTGTCTTAGAGACAATTCTAACATAAAACTTTCCATTAGGCAAGCTATTCAAATCAATGACGATATCATTTGTGGAATTAATATTTTGATAGACTGACTGAGAGCTATCCAAAATATCAATATTGTAATTTGCGCATATTCCTTTTATGGTAAATTCTCCAACAATAGGATTGGGTATCAACTTAATACAATCAAGACTTAATATTGCGTCTGCACTTTGTTCATTGCTGACATAACTTGGTAGTTCAACAACATAGGAATCAACCGACTGACCGTCCTCTACTCCACTCCAATCTGAACCAAATAAAACCCTAGTACCTGTTGGACTGATTGTTACATGTGGTTCGCCCCAATAATCAAATTCGTCTTCATCACTTCTATGATGTCCAATTCTGCATACTTGCACATTCCCTTGGTCCGCCCTTGCGATTACCAATTCTTGATCAAGTAAAGATTGACCATCTTTATCATATCCCATCATGGATGCAGCCACCCAACCTCCTTGAGTATTTTTGTGAGCATTCCCAGACATGTGTGTTCCGGATTGAGGATAATCATAACCTTGACTTTGACTTATTACTGGAAAGCAACTGCCAGTGGTCAAATCATGTGCGATGATATCTCCAATACATCCTCCATTTGGTCCTTGAGCAAAAGCAATAGCAAAATATGCATCGTTGCCATTTGCTAATTTTCCCATACTTGAATGTTGCGTAGAGCTTTCATTTAAATCGTATAGGAAACCGCCATTGGAGTTATAAACAGATTTATTATGGTAAAAGTAATTTCCACTTGGTCCAGCACTTGGAGCTTCTGTAGAAACATTTAGTATACTAAAAGTGGTTAACTGCCCAGTTGATATTCTATATGAATAAGCTTCAGAATTATCACAACGAAAGCTAATCAAATCTGAATCCCAAGCCATCATCTGCACATCATTACCAAAATATATATCTCCATTGCATGAGCTTACAGTTGCCATATTGAACAGTATAACTTTTGTTTGAGTACTCACATGGTACTCAATAAAGTCATCAGTTCCATTCTCAGGATAGTAGAATATATCTGGATCATTATAGTCCCAAAATATTTGCTCTAAATCTGCGGGAGAAACATCAGTCAGTGTGCGGATGTAATGATAATTCTGACCATCGAGAAGATCATGATTGCTATTAGTTTGGTTATACAAAATCATCAAAGACTCATTTGCATTCCAAGCTTGAATTGTGCTGTACATTGGTTTGATGACACCACCAACTCCAGCATCAGAAATCCTTCTGATCGTCGTCCCAAATGAAGGATCGATTATAGTTTGAAGATAACCGGGCTTGCTGATGGGCTGCATATTATGTGCCGAAAGGTCATTTACATTTAAACCTAATGTAAGATCCTGAGCCTCAATCGACAAAGGAAGTAGAATAAAACCAAGAAAATAAAGTATGAACTTGCGCATAATACTCCAAATATTGAATAAGAATATATAAGGTGCAATAGTAATGCCTAATTTAAATTAAAAAAGCCTTACAATTTGGTTGCAAGGCTTTCATTATGGTATTTGAAGTTGATTTATTTAGAATAGGTGTTATCGTATACAATCACCTTTTTAAATATCGCCTCGTTTTCTTTCACAAACTTTAAATGCAAAGGATCCACTTGATAAGCTAATTGGTCTTCTAAGCTATCAAAGAAAACATTGATTGCATAGTCATAACTACTATCGATAACTCCTCTTTCTTCCGTTGCTGCTGGCACACCCCAATAGAATTTATCTATACTAGGCACTAAGGACAGATCTTCCAATGCTTTTTCAAATGCTTTTGTTCTTGCATCATCTGCGTCATCTGTCAACCAAAAATAAACTGTGTGGATTAAAGCAGTGGATGCTTCAGAAGTTACTTCTTTCATCATTTGAGTTTTAGTATCAGGTTTTGTGTCTCTTTGCGCAGTGCAATTGCTAAAAAGAAATAAAGAGACAAAAAGAAAAGCTATATTTTTCATAAGTTTTAATTTTAAAATTCTGCGTTTCCAGGATATCTAGGGAATGGAATGACATCTCTGATGTTTGTCAT
>CALHKJ010000176.1 GCA_938033975.1 uncultured Saprospiraceae bacterium
ATCAACAATGTTTCCTTTGATGTCAGCATAGTCATATGACTTTCCAATCATCCAATATCCCGACTCGTTGATCTCTCCTGAAAAAACAGAAGAGAAATAACTCACCTCCCCTTTTTCAATCCAAGTACCATTAAACTCATCAAAATTCCAAAGAGATACTCCACTTGGAATTTCTGGCAAACCGATATCAGCAAAATTAAATTCAAAAGAAACTGTGTGATCAATCGGAAATCTAAGTTGATCTCCTGATTGGCTAGTTATGTGGAATTTAAAAATTCCAAAGTTGGAAATTGCTTTTGTCTCAATGTCTTTATCAACACCTGTTAAATCACCAGGTAAGTTGAATGAATTTTCATTTGCACCGAGAGGAAGTTCGATTACATCAAGAATTACTTCGCCATCATAGATCTCATTTGCGCTAAGCAAATAATCAGAAGAAGGAATACTGAACTCTATAAAATCAGATTGTACCATTTCATCAATAGCTGAATTATACCTTAGATTGTTTTGCAGTGGAGTCATCTCTATTTGCACAACATTCATTTCTCCTTCGATGGCGTAAAATTTTCGACTGGCTACATGCATCCCTGGCTTTTCAATGGTCACATAAGTCCCATCAGCATATAAAGTAATATTCTCAAAAGAAAATCTACCATTTTCATCAGTTGTAGTTTGATGTCCTGGTAAGCTTACTATAGCGTCAGCCACGGCATTTTGGTCTGCTGTTACAGCAGTACCAATCAGCCCACCCGTAATTGGCATTGTAGATGGATTGATCACTGGTTGCTCGTACTCAATGACTTCTATCGGTTCTCTTTGGCAAGAGACCAATAAGAGTGTAAGAGCTATTATTGATAAAAAATACTTCATTGTTCACTTATTACTATATATGTTTCACAGCTAATCGCTGGCACCCACAGTACTATATTTGATAAGTTATGACCTTGTGACAGTAATTCGTAAAAAATTGAAATATTACTGTCTTTATTAACAGTCATAAATCAATCTGCCTGAAAATCAGGCTATTACAATTCGTATTGATCTCAAATAACTTTTCCAAAATCCTACCATAAGATCAATTGGTCGAAATTCGAAGCTACTTTTCATCAATAGATCTATAATTCAGTACCTTAATTATATCATGAAAGCAATCCTATCTATCATTTCAATTATTTGCTGCCTATCTCAATCATTGGCACAGATTCAACCAAAATCAATTGACGGAAATTTTTCGGACTGGAATAGTTCTGATATAATGATCAGTGATGAAGGAGATTCTCAAGAACTTGATATTACAAAGATCTCCATTTCAAATGATGATGAACGTCTTTACATCCTGCTTGAAACCAATACCGAATTCGATATTCAAGATGAAGAAGATATTACTATTTTCATTGATGCAGACAATAATCCAAATACAGGATTCTCCAGAGGTGGTCTCGGTGCAGAATTTACTTATTACTATCGTGTAAAAAGAGGATTCATCAATATGGCAGATGGCAACTCCTTAGAAGTTAATCACAATACACTTGGTGCATTCAGTTCGCCAACCGTGAGTTCCGATAAATTCGAATTGGCCATAAACAGATCTGTCTCAGAAGAAGGTTTTCAAGCAACAATGGGCTCTACGATTTCCATCCTAGTTGAAAATGATGGAGCAGGTGATCTAGTGCCAAACACACAAGGAGGCATCCAATATACTCTTAGCAACAATCCAAGCTTTCAATCCAGTTACAACTTAGATAAAAATCCAAACCATAGAAGATTCATGAGCTACAATGTTTTGCAAGATGGAATTTTTGATCCTGCAAGACGCTCAAGTTTTGAGAATATCATTACAGCAATGAATCCCGACTTGATCGCCTTTCAAGAAGTCTACAGTACAAGTGCAGCTGAACTTAAAGATTTTCTAGAAGAGCTAATTCCTAATACCAACTGGGATGTAGCCAGATCAAATCCCGATATTATTCTTGCCACCCGATACCAAATTGAAGCATGGGATGAGATTGATGGCAACGCAGTATTCCTAGTGTACGATGATAACGAACCAATACTAGTATACAATGTACATCTACCCTGTTGTGATAATGATGTAGGCCGCCAAGAAGAAATTGACAATTTGCTTTCTGTGCTAAGGGATAAAGAAGCTTCATCGCAAACAGGGTTTTCTTATCCCGATGATGCACCTACTATCATAACGGGTGATTTTAACCTGGTAGGTCTGAGACAAAATTACGATAGTTTTATCGAAGGAGACATCGTCGACAACAATACCTACGGTCAAGATTTTAATCCAGATTGGGATGGCTCTACTTTGGAAGATGCCAATCCATATCTAACTGGTTTTCCGTCCAACTACACATGGAACAACCCCAATGGAAGTTATCATCCAGGTAAGTTGGATTTTATGTTTTATACAGGTTCGGTCATGGAACAACAAAATGCTTTTGTCCTCAACACAGAGTATCTATCGACAGATGAACTAAGCGCTTACAATCTATCTCAAAATACTACAAGCATAGCTTCAGATCACCTACCACTCATTGTTGATTTTACCTTTGGAGTCACACAGGCCGTAGATCAAGATGGTGATGGTTTTGATGCAAGTATTGATTGTAATGACAATGATCCAAGTATTTTTCCAGGAGCAGCTGAAACCTGCAATAATCTAGACAACAATTGCAATGGTCAGATTGATGAGGGTATCGCCTTTGTCACTTTTTACTTTGACAATGACAATGATGGTTTTGGAGATGACAACAATAGCATTTCCGCTTGCCAGCAGCCAGCAGGCACATCAACTGTAGCTGGAGATTGCAATGACAACGATCCAAGTATCAATCCAAACGGCAACGAAGCTTGCAATGGCATTGATGATAATTGCAATGGCTTGACAGATGATGAGGACCCTGCCTTGTCGACAAGCACTACCTGGTTTCAAGATCAAGATGGTGACGGTTTTGGCAATCCAACCTCAAGCATCAATGCTTGCACCATGCCGTTGGGCTTTACAGCAAATAACACGGATTGTGATGACACCAATCCAAATATCAATCCTAACGCCTCCGAACTATGCGATAACGTAGACAACAATTGTAATGGCCAGATCGACGAAGATTTGGTATTAACCACTTACTACTTCGATACAGACATGGATGGATTCGGTGATGACGCAACCGCCTTCTCGGCCTGCAGCCCACCCTTCGAATCAGTAACTATTGGAGGTGACTGCGATGATACCAATTTCAATATAAATCCCAATGCACAAGAAATTGCAAACAATGGTATTGATGAAAACTGTGATGGTGTAGATGAGATCATCGATGCAGACAATGATGGCTTCAACTCGAGTATAGATTGCAACGACAATGACCCAAACATTAATCCAGATGCTACAGAAGTCTGTGACAACATCGACAACAATTGCAATGGCGAAGTCGATGAAGGAATTGCAGTCAACAGCTATTATCTTGACACTGACATGGATGGTTTTGGTGATAACAATAATATCATCCAAGCCTGTACACAACCAGCTGGATATGTTTTACAAGGTGGTGATTGTGATGACGCTTCCGCAAATATTTATCCGGGAGCTACAGAGCAGTGTGACAACATCGACAACAATTGTGATGGAAGCATAGATGAAGGTTTAAACTTCATAAGTTACTTTGCTGATGAAGACAATGATGGTTTTGGAGACGAAGACAACGAACTATCATCCTGTGATCAACCTGATGGCTTTGTCACTGAAGCAGGAGATTGCGACGACAGCAATCCAAACATTTATCCAGGAGCAGAAGAAACAGTAAACAATGGCGTTGATGAAGACTGCGACGGAAATGACCTAACAGATGTGCACAAGGTAGAAGGTTTCAGTTTTTCAATCTTCCCTAATCCAGCCAGCACCTCCATTTTCATAGAACTAGATAAAAGCACAAACTACTCTGCCAAATTAATAAGTCCAACAGGCCAGTTAATGATAAGCCAAGAAAAATTAATTG
>CALHKJ010000177.1 GCA_938033975.1 uncultured Saprospiraceae bacterium
GGTCAGACTTTTACCTCCCTGATTCTAATATCATCTTTTTCCTAAAGTCAAAAGATAGACATTAAAATCAGGGAGGGCTAAATCTTCACAAACTTCTTCAACGCGAACACAGCTTCAGTTTCAAATTTAGTAACATAAACACCAGGGGTTAAAGAATTAACATTGAGATCTATTTTAGATTGGTTGGTTGTGACATTATGGATTAACTTTCCATTCAGATCTAGAATACTTACTTTGATTTCTTTTTGATTGTCACCAAAGTTTATTTGTAGTCTCTCTGAAGTTGGATTAGGAAATATTTTTATACTTGAAGAAAATTGCTTGTCTTCGGTTGAGGTACCTATAATACTAAAGCATGTTGATTCGAAGACGCAGGCGAAGCCTTCTAGGATTACTGCATAATCACCATCAATTTCAGGTGTAAAACTTTGCTCATTGGCTCCTACAATTATCTCATTGGTGGTGCAATTGATCCATTGGTAGTTTACGTCTACAGCAGTGGCAGTCAAAGTCAGACCATTTGCATTAACTTCTGTGTTGATGTCTTCAGCAGTAACGTCAAAGGTGAATATACTGTCGCATCCTACTTCTGTGAGACCATTGAAAATAACTGTGGTATCGGAAATAATATTTTCTAACAAGAAGTCACCTATTTGGATTGATGCTCCTCCACATGCTTCTACTTGTATTTCTTCGTTGTAACTAGGAGAAACAGATACAAAGGTGTTAACGAGACTGTCACAATTGTTACTAGCAGCTAAGGTGCTTTGGTATTCTAATTCTTCTTGGATATTAAGTTCAATGGAACCATCTGGAAAAATATAATTGTCGCCTTGACAGATAAGTATGTTTTCTGTTGTTTGGACTGGAGGTATGATAGTAAGTAAAGTGGTAATAATACTATCACAGCCATCAATACTTACAAAGTTACTATTGTGAGTGACGCTTTCTGTGATGCCAATTTGGGTAGAACCATCAAGGAAGGTGTAGTCATCGCCACTACAAATACTTTCTGAAAGTGTGAATTGGTAAGATTGATATGTGTCTACAATTGTGTTAATCAAGCTTGTACATCCGTTAGGACCAACCAATGAACTTTGTTGTGTAAATGCTTGGTCAATAACTTGAGTAGTCCCATCTGGAAAAGTGTAGCTTTCTCCTTGGCATATAGCAATTGATTCAGTCAATTCTTCATTTTCTAAAACCTCTAAATTTACAAGAACTGTACTATCGCATCCTGTTGATGCAGTAAGATGACTGGTCCAACTAAAACTAGAAGTTAAGCCTGCAAAAGCTGTTCCATCTGGCATGACATATTCATCTCCTTGACAAGCTTGGTCTGCTATTACAAGATTGTAATTTTCTAAAGGTGAAATTGTATAAGTTACTACACTATCACATGCCTGGCCCGTATCAAAACTTAAGCTATAAATATATTGCTCATTGATTTGTATTGAACTTCCGTCGGGAAAAGTATAAATGTCTCCTGTGCAAATTTCATCAAAGAATTGAGTGTTTGGAGCAGAGAAAATATTTACGGAAGTGACGATTATACTGTCACATCCAAATTGAGAATTTAAAGTTGAAGTTTGGGATTGAGAATCTAGAACCACTGAGCTTGTACCGTCGGGCCAAGTATACGAGCTGCCTTCGCATAACTCAATTGATTGTGCGCTATTATATGTAGGTAATACATTAATAGATGTCATTACAATACTATCACAACCATTTACGGAAGTGAAACTTGAAATCTGATCTATGTCAGAAGTAATAACTTGGGAACTACCGTCAGGAAAAGTGAATGCACTACCTTGACAAACAGAAACAGAATTTTGAACTGAAAAAGTATTGTCAACAATTAAATCCACAATTACTGTTGAGTCACAACCTTCTGGTAATGCAAATGTGAAAGGATACTCACCTGTGCTTGTAAGTGAAGCTCCATTAAAATCATAAACTTCTCCTTGGCAAATACTCGCATCAATGAAAGTAGTAGGAGGGCTTATGCAACCACCTTCTTCAATCAAAATAGTCTGATTGATTTCTGGGTTATTTATTTCTTGTATAAAACCTGATGGCCATTTGATGACCAATTTTTCAATGCTAGTTGCTGCACCTAGACCGAAGTGAGCAGTAAGTGAACTTTGAATTCCATAACTGACTCCAGAGCGAATCTCGCGTATCATAACACCCCAAGAACCATGTGCTTCTATTCTTGCTCCTACTCCATTAATATTGCTATTAGTGCCTCTTAGTCTAATTTTTGACCAGTTGTTTTGGTTGCCATTATTTAAGTATAATTTGTCTGAAATAAAAGTTGGAATATTATAACCCATACCAAAACCAGCCAATACATCTATGAATCCATCATTATTTAAGTCGCCTATTGCCATAGAGTTCATGGCATCTAAGGTTTGAAACACGCCAAAGATTACACCGAATGTTTTGTTTCCTAAGTTGCGAAAGTATTTGTAACCGCCTTGCGAACTGGTGATTAATAAGTCAACGTAAGTGTCTCCGTCAAAGTCTGCAAATTGAGTTTGTAAACCTACGGTTATATTATCTATTGCAGGAGAGAAACCAGCAGCATCTGTAATGTCTGTGAAATGTCCAGTGCCATCATTTTCATACAACCTACTTTTTGTACCATGGTTGATCATGAATACATCAAGATCACCATCGTTGTCTATATCTGCAAAGTCGGTTGACCAAGTCTGAGCATATGGTATAAGTCCACGCAATGCAGCAACTTCAACATAGTTTCCATTGCCATCATTTTCCCAAAGCTGATTGATTCTTCTTGGATCATTGATATCAGTTATCCCTAACCTACATTTTGAAATGTACAAATCAAGATCATCATCATTATCATAGTCTACCCAAATTGAAGCATAGTTTCCAGAATTATCAGATGAAGGGGTAGTGTTTGTAACAATTAATTCATCATCCTTTATGAAATTTCTATCACCATCATTTCTATAAACAAAGTTTGACCCATTATCATTACAAATAAATAGATCAGAATCTCCATCATTGTCTATATCTGCAAAATTTGCAGTTTGTGGAAGGATTATGGGGCCAGAAAGTTCTTGAACTGTAAAATCTTTTCCTCCTTCATTTGACCAAACCATGCGATGCGGTTGGTTTGCTGTTCCTAAAAAAATATCATTCCATCCGTCTTTATCTACATCATCAATGCAAAGACTCCAATTGAGTAAATTTGTATTTACACCTGTAGTGATATTTTCGAATGTACCATCTAGTTTTTGGTGTTCTATTACCAATTGGTTTGTCTGATGAAGTCTTATAATATCGTCTAAGCCATCTCCATTCATATCGGTAATTCCCATTGGGGCTCCAGAGAAAACAAACAAGTTTGCAAGTCTATCTGAGGCATCCGTAAATGCCGTTTGAGAAAATAGATTCAATGAGCTGAGCAAAAGAGTAAGAATAGTAAGGTGCTTCATGTTTTCACAAATTGGACTGTAAAGTATTGCTTGTTGGTTTAAAAATAGGAAGAGTTGTAAAATCTTAACGTTTAATATGGTTTTTCGCTTCTTTATTAAGTTGACAAGACATCAAAAGCTAGTTAAATGGCCAAATTATCTAAATATTGAATAATATGAAAAGTGATTTATTTTTTTGATAAGGGTAGGTGTTTTATCTCATAGATTGTTTTTAAGATAGAAATCACAAAATTATTATTCATTTAAAAACACTTAAAGATGACATTGAAAAATTCGATTTTAATTTTAGGCGCATTGATTGCTCTATTTCTTAGTTCTTGCACGGTTGATGAGACTCAAACAACAGAGCAGTTTGTTGATGAGACAATTGAAAATTTTGAAATAGAAACTAGGTCTGGAACTACAGGTTGTTTTGAAATAGTATATCCAATCAGCATAATGTTTCCTGACAGTACGATCCTTGATGCAGAGAGTTCTGATGAAGTAAAAGAAATAATTTTAGCATGGAAGGAGGATAACCCAGAAGCAGAAGATAAACCAAGTTTGGTATACCCAATTGAATTGATTAATGAAGACGGTGAAGTAGTCTCTGCTGAAGATAGATCAGAACTTAGGTCCTATGTAAAGGGCTGCAAAAAGGGCCGAGGATCAAAAGGTAGAAAGTGTTTTGATTTAGTCTATCCTGTAAGCGTTATTTTCCCAGACGGAATAGAGGCTGCCTTTGAAACTAAGTCAGAACTTAAGTCAGCAGTGAGAGCTTGGAAAGAGGAGAATCCAGATGCTGAAGAAAAGCCTGCACTATCTTTTCCAATTGAAGTTGAGTTGAAAGCTGACGAATCGATAGTAACAGTGAATAGTCAAGAAGAATTGCAAGAATTAAAAGCAGCTTGCAGGGAAGAATAGATTGTTTTAAAGTTGGATAGTTTTTCATTAAAGCTTCAGCCATTTGTGCTGAAGCTTTTTTTGAAAAATGATGACCAAGGGAACTAAAGAATCACACAATAAGGTAAATGTTAAAGCTTTATTACAATAAAAGGGTCAAACAGACCAATCTCGTCATACTAATGACATAATAAAATACTAACAACAGGTCCAAAATTAGATGAAAGTCTTTAAATTTATCCTTGGACTTGTAATGATCAAACACGTCAATTTTAACACTAATCAAGTAATAGGCAAATCGATGAATGTATATACAATAGCAAAAAGCATTTCTGCTTTTATTTTTATTTTATTTCTATCCAGCAATATCTCATTCGGACAAAAAGCTTTAGAGCAAGAGTACGAAAGATGCGGTTCGATGGAGAGTCTTGAAAGACGATTAGAAGCAGATCCATCTTTGGAACAGAGAATGAAATTGCTTGAAAAGAGTATTCAAGAATATATCAATGATCCTGCAAGAGAGTTAAATGGTACAACTGTTGTAATTCCAACTGTGTTTCATATTATTCATAATGGAGATGCTGTCGGTAGTAATGAAAATATTTCGGATGTATATATCAATGCTCAACTTGATCAATTAAACGATGATTTTAGAAGATTGAATTCTGATGCTGACAACACATGGCCTCAAGCTGCTGATACTGATATTGAGTTTTGTTTGGCTCAGTCAGATCCAAATGGTAATCCAACAACAGGAATCATTAGACATAATATTTCGGGAGGTCCTTGGGACGATACTAATTTTGACAGTCAAGTTAAGCCAAGTACTATTTGGGATAGAAATAACTACCTAAATTTTTGGACTGCAGATCTATCTGGCTTTTTGGGTTATGCTCAATTTCCAGGAGGTAGTGCGAATACAGATGGAGTTGTATGCTTGTATTCTTCTGTTGGATCACTTGCAACACCTAATCCGGCAGGTGGAGATTTTGATGCAGGTAGAACAGGTACTCACGAAGTTGGGCACTGGTTGAATCTAAGGCATATTTGGGGCGATGGAGGATGTAATGTTGATGATTTTGTTGCTGATACACCCGCATCTGATGCTTCAAATTTTGGATGCCCAACTACTCACGCTTCATGTAATACGACAGATATGGTTCAAAACTATATGGACTATACAGATGATGCATGTATGAATCTTTTTACACAAGGCCAAAAAGACAGAATGCAGGCTGTACTAGCTGTCGATGGAGCACGTAGCTCTTTGAGGAATGCAGTTTGTAGTACAATGCCAGTTGCGCCTACAGCCAACTTTACACCAGACTCTGGAACTGAGACTACTTGTGATGCAACTGCAGTTATAAATTTTAGTGATGCATCATCAGGCGTTCCAACAAGTTGGTCATGGACTTTTTCAGGAGCTGGAGTTAGTCCAACAAGTTCAACAAGTCAAAATCCAACCGTTACAGCAACAGCTTCAGGAAATCTTGTTGCTAGCTTAACTGTTACAAATGCCTTGGGTAATGATACACATACAGGGACAATTGATGTAGATTTCCTTCCTGCATCAGATCCATTTTGTCAAACAACTCCTTGTTTGGATTTTGATGGTGGACCTTATACAAATTTTAATTATGCTGATGCTTGTGCACAGGCTGGCTGTCCAAATATTACTACAAGCTTTGAAGTGTGGCAAAGTGAGGCATATACTTTTGCAGGTTTAATTGGTGGATTGAATTATACCTTTGAATTTTGTACAGGATATAATGCCAGTTCATGGGATGCAGTGATTACAATAGGGGAGTATGATGTTGCTACAGATGCAGCTGTTCCTAATTCTCATTTCGCAGTTGCAAATGGATGTACAATTAGTTTTACAGCACCAGCAGATGGAGACTATATCGCTGTAATATCTGGTAGCAATAATTGTGGAGCTGCACAAAATAATATCGATAACGGCTCGCCTACATTCACCTGCAATACCCAATGTGTAACTCAATGTGGAATGTTGTTTACAGATTCTGGAGGTGTAGATTTCAATTACAGAAATAGTGAAAATAAAACATATACTCTTTGTCCTGATAATCCTGGATGTGAAGTTGTAGAAGTAGATTTCACCTTTTTTGATTTACGAGGTAATGGCGATAGTCTTACAGCTTTTGATGGTAATAATAGTTCAAGCGCTCAATTAGGGGTTTGGACAGGAAATAGTGCAGGTCCCACAACACTTAGCTCATCACATGCTACAGGATGTTTAACTTTTACTTTTGCAAGTAATGGAAATAGAAATGATCCAGGATGGGAGGCTAATGTTACTTGTGTCGATACAGGTGCTTGTGCTTGCCCAGATGACTTTGCTGGCGTTAACGCTTTGTCTGGATCTGAATCAGGCTCAGGAGGACAAAATGGAAATGGAGATTACGAAACTGATGGTGTGATTGAGTCAACACAAATAATTAATTCAGGAACTGTAGATTATGACTCGGCAGAGTGTGTTGAATTAAATAATGGATTTGAAGTAGTAACTGGTGCTGAAGTTGATATTTTTATTGATGGATGTAATGATGGTGAAGGAGGCAATACGCTTACTCAGCAGCAATCAAATATCAATAGATATATGGAACATTTAAGTACTCCTCAAATCACTAAGGAGAAAGTTGCAAGGAGAGGGTTTGAGGAATGAAAAATTTAAATAAAAATTAAAATGAAAAAGGGGGCAGGTTGTTTATCAACTTGCTCCCTTTTTATATGAAAGTATTTTAGTTTTTTACAATCTTACTTACCCCTGAGCCTTTGCCGTTTTCAAAGATATATTTAATAATATAACTTGAAGCAGGCAAGTAATCAATATTAATTTTTGCCGGAGAATCATAAGTGCAGAGAAGATTACCACATATTGTATAAAGCGAAACCTTAAACTT
>CALHKJ010000178.1 GCA_938033975.1 uncultured Saprospiraceae bacterium
AAATACAACAGGTACGCATGTTACTTCAGGATCCATCGAATTTGAGATGATAAGTACCTGCTGGTGTTCATAGGTAGTATATTCTCCATTTACAACTTCACACCAATTGATTAGTGTCCATGTTCTAATTATTTTAAAACATGCTTCAGAACCTGGTACTGCTTCAAAAATCTCATCATCCCAATTGTATCCAACAAGATCACATTGACCTTCATTCACTGTTGGATAGGCAAATTGAGGATCAAGAAAATCTGGTTCTAAATTTGATGCATTACATCCATCCATTTCATAATCTAATGGCCAGATTATATTTGATGCATTAAATGGATTAGTTGGAAGAATAGTTATTTTTTGAGTACATGAAGATATTACATTTCCATCTGCGTCAGTTACATAAATTTCTCTAAACAAATCTCCAACTCCGCATTGATCTATGTCGCTGAACGACTGTTGTACATTACTTGGATCCGAACAGTTGTCAGTTACTATTGGAGCTCCAAAAAATACATTTGGATTATTTAAGTCATATGCATCAGTACAATAAATAGTCATATCAGCTGGACATTCAAGTTGAGGTGCAATCTTGTCTTGAACATTTACATTGACCATACACTCATTGTAATTACCAGAGTAGTCAACAGCTCTCAAAACAACCATTACATCTTGTCCAATATCTTCACAACAGAAGAAAACAGAATCATCAAATTCTAAGTCATCAGCTGTACAATTTGGATCCATTCTTCTTACTAAGATTTCTTTAAGTCCACATTCATCATGTGATCCATCATCAAATGTTTCAGCCCACACTTCCGTATTTCCACCAGTAGGCAAGGAAACTACAGTGTTGATTTCACAAACGGTAACTGGCTGTGTATTATCTGTAATCCAAACATCTACATCGACACTTGTACTATTGTAGCATTCATCATATACTGTATAAGTGACCTTATTTGGTCCTACAGGTAAGGTGACGAGTCCTCCATTAGAATTACTGAGGAATCCACCCGGATAAGTTATATCAACATGTGATACTGAACTGCATGCATCATATGCCTCTATTGGAGGAAGGAGAATAGGTCCTTCACAACCATATGCAGTTGATCCAGATATTGGTAACAACGGCTCTACAACTGGACCATCTTCATCATTAATTTCTATAAGTTGGACTCCAACTGCTGAATATTCACCACTGCAATGCCATTCACGTACTGACCATCTTCTGACAATCTTTTTTGTACATCCATGGTTAAATACCTCATCTGTATAATCGACATATACATTACAAAATGGTATTGCTGCTCCTGGCTCTAATGGATTGCCATATATAGATGGAATTCCAGTTCCTGAACCTGTCATTGGGTTTGGATGAGGATTTCCATATTCATTTAAAACAAAAATATCATCACATGATAATCCTGATCCTGAGAACGGTGTGATATCATTTGGAAACTCGATGTCATCAAAATCTACTCTTCTGACAAGTATCTCAATTGTACACGGTTCACTTTGTATACCATTTCCATCAACAGCAACATAGGTTCTTGTGACAGTAGATAAGAATTCTTCATCACATTCATAAGGTACACTTGTTTCGTCAATGATTACCAGCTCTGCTTCATTTGCACAATTGTCAGCAGATACAGGAATATCAATAAAGTCCAAACCATTACATGTAGTGATAATCGGACTATCAGGACAAGTAATTTGAGGAGCAAATTTATCTTCAATTAAGATTGTTGCCCAACAAGAATTACCACCACCTACTACTTCCACTGAAGCATTTAACTCCTGCAATAAAGCATCAGCAGTAAGTACAACACCCTCTTCATGTTGTGTGCCCACTACATTTCCATAAGCATCTGTAATTTCTAATTGGTAATTGGAAGCACAGCCTAAAACTTCGCTATCTCCTGACAACATCATAAATGGTGTAATCAAAATTTCACAATCTTGATTAACAGATACATTTAAGTTCTGGCAAGCCATAACTCCATCATAACTTGATCTAATATCAATATTAAGAATGCAAGTATGCATCAAACCAGTTCCATCAAGGTATTCAAAAACTGCTTGGTAAGAACCAGGTGTTAAGGCTGTTCCATCGCCTGCTCCAGGTGCACTGTCTGAAACCGGACCAGAAATTTGAGTTGCAATACTTGGTTCTGAACAGCCTCCAGAAATCACCGGGGCTTTAAAATAAACTGTAGTATCACAATTTAAAATATCACTAATTGTAACAACTAAATCGTTGTCACATTCCATAGCAACAGGTTCAGGTACAAGATTTGCTGAAAATCCATATGCTCCAGTCAGTGAGTTAAAAGTAACGACATAATTACCAGCTACTACTGGTATGTCACTTCCGTTAAGGGTAGCTGTTCCTGAAGGAAAATCTACACCCCCCCAGTTTGTGGAAGAATCATTGTCTGCTCTAAATCTTACTGTACCGTCTGTTAGGGCGATACATCCTGACCATACATTTGGATCAGTTAAACTTTGAGCCAAATCTATATCAGAATCCCACCCTGTAGGTGTAGCATCTCCTATAATTCCAATGGAACCATAAAATAAAATTGATTCAGAATCTATTCCACTATTCTCTTTTTCGAGCTTAGCAATAGAATGAGAATCCAATTCATTATGGAAATGAGAAGATTCAGAATAATCGAAATCGGTGGGGAAATCGGGATGTGTTCCTGCAAAGGTGCTTAACGACAATATTAAGCACAACAAGGACACAGGTAGTTTACTCCATGAGACCTTAGTCATCATAACTGTTGATTAAATAGGTTGAATAATAGTATTAACTCGAATAGAGCTTACTATACTGTTGTCTGGGAGGGATAAATGACAATAAAAGCAAATATATAACTAATTGTTTAATATGTAACTAAATATTACGATTTTTTTTAATAAGAAATCCGAGTCCAATTAATGGACCCGGATTTATAGTCAAATTGTCTGTATTTATTACTATTTAACAAGTAGCATTTTCTTAGAA
>CALHKJ010000179.1 GCA_938033975.1 uncultured Saprospiraceae bacterium
CACCAAGGGAAACCTCAATAATCACATAGGAGTACCTCTTACCTTACTACAACTGGAAGCAAAACACGAATTGGCTATTGTCGAGATGGGGGCTAATCACATAGGAGAAATCAAAGAACTTTGTCAAATTGCCTTACCAGACTTTGGTATGATTACGAATATAGGTAAAGCGCACCTTGAGGGATTTGGATCATTAGAAGGTGTAAAAAAAGGAAAGACAGAGATGTATGATCACATCAAAAACACAGGTGGTATTATTTTTTATAATGGAGAAGATGAAGTATTGGAGGAACAACTTGATGGTTATACTGAGCGCATAAATTATCTTCCTTCAGAATTGGTGGCAGTCAATATCGAAACAAACTTTCTAGGATTTCGGTGGAAAGACAATGAAGTTATTACAAACCTTACTGGGCAATACAATCTCTTCAATATTGCTGCAGCAATTTGTGTTGGTAGCTATTTTAAGGTATCAGACGAAAACATTGTTCAATCAATTTCAGAATATGTTCCAACTAATAATAGGTCTCAGGTTCTGGTTGAAAACAATATTGAATACTTTTTAGATGCATACAATGCAAATCCAACAAGTATGAAATATAGCTTGGATAATTTTTTTAAGATCATAGGTGAGAAGAAAATCTTGATACTAGGAGACATGCTAGAATTGGGTGGCGATTCCATTTCTGAACATCATGAAATCCTTAAATTCATTTCTGAAAATGACTTTTTAAAAGCATTTTTAGTTGGCAAAGAGTTCTCATCAACAAAAGAAAATCTAGATCCTCGTTTGAGCTTTTTCGATGATATAGAACAGCTTAAAAGCTACCTATTCAAAAATCCAATTGAAGAAGGGAGTAGTGTATTATTGAAAGGATCAAGAGGTATGAAACTTGAAAAAATACTTACTAGCTAAGGCAGTACTTGAATAACCTATCGGGAATATTACCTTCTTTTGATTGCACAAAATCTTCATATAGACAAGGGACATATTCAGCTCCTTCTCCATATTTCATCCACCATCTTCCAGATTTTTCACCCTTTAGAAAAGTTAATGGTTCTTCGAAGTATTCTGAGTTAATCACATAACTTATGTGATCGTCTTCTTTTGGTGTTTCATAATTTAGATTCAATAGACCTTCCATGAAGTACCATACCATTGTGGATACACATGCAGCAAACTCGTTAGTCATATTACCATATGCAAACTGCGGTTGTAAATTTGGAAAATGTGCAATTTGCATATTAGGTGTAATACCTGCATATCGACATATCTGTGAAGACTCTTCAAGGGTAAGTCCAACTATATTATTTGCATCGATGCCAAGGTCTGCTTGCTTTATTGTGCTTAAATCAAATGAAAGGTTTTTGCAGGTTCTCATTAATGGCTCAATCATCTGTCCATTAGATCTTATTTCACCCAAAGAAATATTTTGATACTCATCGATTCTATTGTAGATATTCAACTGAGATAGATGTCTTTGGTAACCAATGAACTTTTTCTTCTCATTTTCATGGCCTTCATCAAGAACCTTATTTACTGTAGCTGTTGATTCTTTAAAATCCAGCGGAGCTCCTCCAATTACAATCAATGAAATCTGTTGGCTTAATCGTTCTAGGTTTTCAACAAGATTTTTCTTCTCCCAAACCAATCCTAAATCTAAAATTGGTAATTGGAAGTGGTCTCCAAACAAATAAAAGTTATTTCTGAAGGCAGTTAGACTCTGTTCGTCCAATCCTACGATCGCCACCTGAAAGTCTTTCAAATCATGCAAATTTTGATCGTAGAAGGTCAAATTTTCAAATATTGATCCCGGATTGGCAGCTTTAAAAACTTGCTCTTCAAACATTAATGATCTTAAAAAATACATGATATATTATAATTTTGTTAAAAATGTAAAACTAAGGTAAACAATGGATTACATATAACAAAATATTTAGATATCATCCCGTATTTGCTAGTGATTGACACGTATTTTTCGACTATTTTTCAAATTTTGAACCAAAGAAAACTGCAAGTTATCTTACTTTTTTAGCTAAAAACGCCTAAATACTTAGGATTCTTGTAACATAAGATTAACTTTGCTATTAACGAAATCACCCTTTAGAGATAATGTTCTATTTGAGAGCTGAACCTCTAATTATTAATTATTTATACATTAAATATTATTTTAATTTGTTTGAAATAATATTAAATGTAGATTTGTATTAAAATGTACACCTATGACTACTAAAAGGATTTTCCTTTTGGCGGTAGCATTTATGACTATGACCTTTGCTATCGGCCAAGATGAAGAAAGTACTGATATCCAGGAAGTAATGAACGATACCTGGAAAACAGCTGCTATCACAGATGAAATGACTCGTAACTCTGACCAAAATAAGGAGTGGAGAATGGGTCAATACAAGTATTCAGCCAAACCTAAAGACGCACTTGAACTTGGAATTAAAGGAGGACACTTCTTTATCGATGGTGATGTCGATAGAGAAATCCCTGCTGGATGGGGTGTGGGCCTTCACTTAAGAAAGGCTATCCACTACGTTTTTTCAATTAAAGGAGAGCTATTTTATGGTGAAGCTAAAGGTCTTGATCCACAAGCTTCAAGTCTAAATCTACTTCCTGAAAACAACGCCAATGGTGTATTTGCAGGTTATGGTCCATCCAATCCTTGGTTCTTTAGTCATAAAACTACCTATGTGGCTGCTTCACTAGAAGGAGTGGTAAACATTGGTAATCTTTTGTTTCACCAAGAAAGAAATAAGTGGAATTGGTACGCTTCTGTTGGAGTTGGTTTAGATTCACATATCACTATGCTAGATCTTAAAGATGGAAATGGTGAGAACTATGACAACCTAATAACATTGGTAGATTGGACAAAAGACAAATTTGACACCCAAGCTGGTAGAATTGAAATTAAGGATAACCTTAGGCAAGTCTACGATGGTGTTTATGAAACAGAGGGACCTAAAAAAGCAGGTATCTTTAGAATAGGAGATGAAACAAATGTGCATGCAATTGGAACGTTTGCTACTGGAGTATCTAGAAAAATCACAAAAAGATTAAACGTAGGTCTTGAACATAAGGTGTTCTTATCTGACAATGACTTTTTAGATGGTCAGAAGTATAGAACAAATACAGATCAAACTAATAACGTGGATATTCCTCACTTTACCAACTTAACAATTGGAATCAATGTGGGTAATTTTGATAAGAGAACAGAGCCATTATACTGGCTAAATCCCCTTGATAATGCATTTGATGATATTGCTTCATTAAAGCAAAGACCTCAACTGGATCTTACAGACGATGATAACGATGGTGTAATCGATATGTTAGATCAAGAGCTTGATACTCCAGAAGGTTGTGCAGTTGATACAAGAGGTATTATCCTTGATAGCGATGGTGACGGACTTGCTGATTGTAAGGACTTAGAGCCTTATTCACCTCCAGGTCTTGAAATTGACGAGACAGGTGTTGCACAAGGATGTTGCAAAACTGAAGAAGATATTGCTGCGATTGTTGATGATAAAATGACACCAGTTGTAGAAGGTAAAATTCAAGAAATTGACTCTAAGTTAGAGGCAATCACTGGAGGAGCTACATACAACCCAACATCCAAT
>CALHKJ010000180.1 GCA_938033975.1 uncultured Saprospiraceae bacterium
CCTGCAGAAATATTTTTTATAACAAATGGAAGTATTCTTTTAAATTGCTTGTACTCAGTCGAATCAACCGTTTGTGCAATTCCTGCTGTGCAGAAAAATAAAAATGAAAATAGAAATAAAAATATTGAATAGGATTTGATCATTGGTCTTGTTTTGAAGTTGATAATTCAAAAATATGGCCAAACCAATCAAGAGTCAAATATTAGCTTTCCAATAACTCTATGATAACTTTTGCATCCTCATAACTTTCATTCATTGACTGTGCCTTACCACCTGCATACAGATTCAATTCGCAAGTATTAAAAAGATCAACCAATTTTTGAATGGTGTTGTCATCGACTGACTTTTCTTTTAGTGATTTCTCAATGGATACTTTCTTTAGGTAGGTAGCTGGAATAGAATACTTATCAGCCAAATACTCTTTTTGAGCTCTGATGATTTCTTCATAAAATTTAGGACCATTTCCTTCATCCATAAATTTCTTGGCAATTTCCAACTTCTCCATGGCAACTCGTTGGGCTTTTTCTTTTTTTATCAAAACGGGATCCAAAGCTCCTGAATTCTTTCTTTTAAAATGAATGGCGCCAGTAACAAACATGGACAAAAAGCCACAGCCCAAAAGTAGCCAGTATGGTGTCGAATGATAAAAAGTTCCTGAAGGAGATTTGAAATTAGTACTTGTTCGGATTGGACTCAACTGAACAATCTCTTTTTCTTCTAATAGTGCAGCATCCTTGTTTCCTGTTCCTTGGGTTACAGTAATTCTTGATGTTCTAGATTTCAAGCTAATATACTTACTACTATCGATATCAAAGTATTCAAATTCAGGTGTAATTGTGTAAGTGCCTTTTGCTTTTGGCACAACCAAATATTCAAATACTTTTCTGTGATTCTTTTTGTCTCTATCCCATTCATCTAAGGTGATGTTTGGATCATAGATATCGAAATGCTCGGGATTGATAAAGTTGGGTGCCGTAACCAATTTAGGATCCCCATTCCCACTTACCTCAACATTAATGGTAATAGCATCGTCAGTAGTAACTCTTTGGTTACTTACAGAGGAACGCATCGTATATTTACCTACGGCATTTGCGAAAGCGGGATTGGTTGAAGTCGGAAGATCTCTTACCTTAAGTGTCACCTCTTTAGTCATCACATTAACGGGTCTAAGACTAGAACTAAAGATAAATCCTCTTCTTCGTTGATTATCATCCAAAACACCCAATTCGATATTGGTAGGACCAATTTTATAAGTACCGGTCTGTTGAGGATACAAAAGTTTCCTTAGCATCACCTTAGTGTAATACTCTTTCCCATCCTTTACTATTCTATTAGTAGGAGCACGATAAGTAGCGTTCACCGAAAAGAAGCCATCATATTCGGATTCATCAAGAGGATTAAAACTTCGCACCTCTTTCGTTGTATAAAGAACATAGTCAACATAAATTTGTTGGCCTACATATACATCTTCAGAATTAGTGACGATTTCAACATAAAAATCTTCTTCCAAATCTTTCGTTTTAGCTGAAGACTTTAATACCTCGATTTGAACTGAGTTTGACTTTAAAGTTTTGCCTCCTACAACAATAGATGCCGGCTTTATGGTAAATTTACCAACATCGGGGGCTAGCAATCTATATGAATAGGTATAGGACTGGGTCATCTTTCCATTTACAATAGACATAGATTTCTGAGTAGATGGACCACCAAGAGGTTTGAGAGGGCTAAAATTTGGAGGCTGAAAATTTGACCCCTCCGCATTCTTTAATTGGAATTCAACATTGATCGTAGAGTTTTGAAGAACTTGCTTTGCATCAACATTTGCTACAAAGCTTGGCGCTTGCGCAAAAAGTGTGGCTGCAATAAACAGTAAAGCTAGACTTAGTAAATTTTTTGTTTGTGTCACAATCAACCTTTCTTTAATTCCCTTTTAGGATTTTGATTTTGCTCCTTAGGTGTGCTTGGTCTTACACGGTCCATCAATGGAAGCCTTTTCATATTGAAGAAATCATCAAAAGTATTATTCATGATTGGTTCTTCAATAATTCCATCAGGATTAGGATACACATTTATTTCGATTGGATCTGCCTCAAGTACAAGATCATCCAAACTAACTGATATGGGTTCTATAAAATATTGACCTAGTTCTGTTGGATTTAAAAACCAAGTCATTTTTTTAGTTGAGCTCATATCTCCATTGATGATAGAGACAGAAGAACTAATGTTTGGCCCTGAGACAATGTTATACTCCTCTAAATTTGGAGCAATGATGTCTGTATCCAAATCCACCAAATCAATTTGGTAAATAAAGTAGTTGCCCAAAAGTATGGAATCAGAACTCACCTGATGCGTCAAGCTTTGAGCATCAAGTTTAAAAACAATTGACAAGGAAATAAAAAGTGTTAACCAGGTTTTCATTTCTAATAAATTTAAAATTATAAACCTAGAAAATCAAGCTACTTACTTTATTTTAAAAGCCTTCTTGATTTTACTTACATAATCCAACTTCTCCCAAGTAAAAGTTTCAACTTTCATTGTCTTTTCTTTACCTGCGCCATCAACAAACTTTACAGTTTTCTTCTGAGGCTTTCTCCCCATGTGGCCATATGCAGCTGTCTCACTGTATATTGGCTTTCTCAACTTAAGTCTTGTTTCAATAGCGTATGGTCTCATGTCAAAAGTCTTATAAATAAGATCTGCGATTTTCGCATCACTCATGTCTACTTTTGCAGTACCATAGGTATTTATGTAAATATTTGTAGGTTTTGCTACTCCGATTGCGTAAGAAACTTGTACAAGTACCTCATCACAAACTCCAGCTGCTACCATATTCTTTGCGATATGTCTTGTAGCGTAAGCCGCAGATCTATCAACTTTAGAAGGATCCTTTCCTGAAAATGCACCTCCTCCGTGTGCTCCTTTTCCACCGTATGTATCTACGATAATCTTTCTTCCCGTAAGACCTGTATCTCCGTGAGGACCTCCGATTACAAACTTACCTGTTGGGTTTACGTGATAAGTGATTTTATCTTTGAATAGTTTCTTAAGACTTGGTTTAAGTTTTTTAACAACTCTTGGAATTACAATCCCAACTACATCCTTTTTAATTTGAGCCAACATTTTTTTATCAGCTGCAAAATCATCATGCTGTGTACTTACAACGATAGAATCAATTCTTACCGGCTTACCTTCGTCACTATATTCGATTGTAACCTGTGATTTTGAATCAGGTCTTAAATAAGTCATTTTCTTTCCTTCCTTTCTAATCTTTGCAAGTTCCTGAAGGATCTTGTGTGAAAGGTCCAATGCCAATGGCATGTAGTTATCTGTCTCATTAGAAGCATAACCAAACATCATTCCTTGGTCACCAGCTCCTTGATCAATTTTCTTCTTTCTTTCTACACCCTGATTGATGTCAGGTGACTGTTCGTGAATTGAAGAAAATACACCACATGAGTTCGCCTCAAACATGTATTCAGATTTGGTATATCCAATTCTCTTAATTACATCTCTAGCAATCTGCTGTACATCAAGGTAAGTTTTTGTTTTAACCTCTCCAGCTAATACAACCTGTCCAGTTGTTACTAAAGTTTCACAAGCAATTTTTGAATTAGCATCAAATGCTAAAAAGTGATCCACTAAAGCGTCAGAAATTTGATCCGCTACTTTATCCGGATGTCCTTCTGAAACTGACTCTGATGTAAATAAATATGACATGTTTAATTGTTTTATATTGAACTAAGCTGCAAAAATATAATTTCCTAGCATATTACTTCACTTCACAGGAAAACATTTTCTCTCCATCTAAATACCCCTCCAATATATCTCCTATGGTCACTGGACCAACACCAGCAGGTGTTCCAGTCATAATTAGATCATTAATCTTAATGGTAAAAATGTTAGAAATGTAACTTATGATAGTTGGAAAGTCATAAATCAGGTCCTTAGTATTACCTTTTTGTACAATCTCACCATTTTTTGTTAAGTGAAATTCCAAGGCCGATAAATCTTTTCCTTCTACAGATAAGAATTTCCCCATTGCAGCAGAATTATCAAAGGCCTTTGCCACTTCCCATGGATGGCCCTTTTTCTTACATTCTGCTTGGATATCTCTGGCAGTAAAATCAATACCCAATCCTATTTCTTCAAAATAGTCCATCGCAAATTTTGGTTCGATAGCACGACCGTTCTTTTTGATCTTCAATACCACCTCAACTTCGTAATGAACATTGTTAGAAAAATCAGGATGATAAAATGGCTTGTTGTCAGGTAAAAGTGCTGTACTCGGTTTCATGAAAACCATCGGCTTAGTAGGAACCTCACTATTCATTTCCTTTGCGTGATCAGCATAATTTTTTCCTATACAAAAGATTTTCATTAGTACTTCACATTTAGTAAGCCCGTTAATTCTTTCACTTCTTTAACTGTCTCTTGTGCTACTTTTCTTATCACAGCAGAAGAAGCTTTGATTTCATCTTTCACTTTTCTCTTATCCGCCATCACGGCCTCTTTTCTTTCCTTAAAGCCATTAGTCAATTCTACAACTGCATCCGCCGTTGCAGCCTTTAATTCGGAATATTTCAAGTTACCATTTTCAAAGTCCTTCAACATAGATTCCATTGCCGAAATATGATCTTGATTACCATTCACTTTTGCTGAGCTCTTCAACAAAGTAAAAAGGTTTTCAACACCTGGACTCATTCCTTCAGTTGTCTCACCTGTATCAGTAACTGCTGACTTGATTTGTTTTCTAATACGCTCTTCAGGACTAAAACATGAGATATAATGTTTCTCACCTGCACTTTTACTCATTTTTCTGCTTGGATCTGCAGTGGATAAAATTTTTGGAGTTTCCGTAAATAGGGTTTGCGGGAGAACGAAGTATTCTTTGCCAACTTGGTTGTTAAACCTTTGTGCAATGGTTCTAGATAATTCTAGATGCTGCTCTTGATCTTTCCCAACTGGCACAGCATCTGCTTTATAAATTAAGATATCAGCAGCCTGTAATACAGGATAATCAAATATCCCTGCACTAATAAAATCTTCCTTACTACTTTCTTTTGATTGTTGACTCTTGTCCTTAAACTGAGTCATTCGAGACAGGTTACCATAAGAACAAAAACAATTAAATATCCAACACAATTCAGTATGCTCTGGCACCAAAGATTGAATAAATAAATTTTCTGGTTTAACACCAATTGCCACCAAGTTGAAAATCAATTCCCATGTTTTGTTGCGTAGCTTTTTAACATCATAGGGCATTGTCATCGCGTGATAGTCGACAACCATATAGTAACATCGGTAATCTTCTTGAAGATCTACCCAATTTTTAACCGCCCCAAAATAATTTCCTAAATGAATATCTCCAGTTGGTTGAATACCAGATAAAACTGTTTTTCTTCCTTTACTCATTATTATGCTTTTACAGCGATCGCTGAAATTTCTACATTAACAAATTTTGGAAGATTGGCTACTTCAACCAATTCTCTTGCTGGTGCTGTTTCTTCCTTAAAGTATTGTGCATACACCGCATTGATTCTTCCGTACATATTCATATCAGAAACAAAAACAGAACATTTCAAAATGTCCTCATAACTTAAGCCAGCTGTTTCTAGAATAGCCCCCAAGTTTTTTAATACCTGATGCGTTTCATCTTCAATTGAATCTTGTACTAATTCTCCAGTGCTTGGATCAAGCGCAATTTGACCTGAAATATATAAGGTGCCATTGGCAAGTACAGAATGGTTGTATGGACCTACTGGTGCAGGTGCATTTGGGCTGTTGATAATTATTTTTGACATAAAAACATATTTTGCATCTAATACAAAAAGCTCCACGTCCATGTAGGGCGGGAGCTTTCAAGGTTTATTTTTTAGAAAAGACTAATCTTCGTCTTCGTCACCTTTCACGATGACTTGACCTCTGTAGTACATATCCCCATCTACCATATATGCTCTATGGTATCTATGCGTCTCCCCAGTTGTTTTGCAAGTTGCAAGTTGAGGAATCCCAGCTTTTAAATGAGTTCTTCTCTTTCTTTTTCTTTGTTTCGATATTCTGCTCTTCGGATGTGCCATGACACGTATAGTTTTACTTAGTTTAAATCAATATTTCTTAACGCTTGCGCAAATGGATTATCGTCATCAATGTCCTCTTCCTCTTCTTCAATATATTCCCTGTCTAAAAATTCTGTCGCTTTCAAGTTACAAGGACGTGGGTCTTCAAACTCACAATCATATCTCTTGATCAGTGGAACTGATAAATTGACAAACTCATAAATTGCTTTGTTTAAAATCAACTCATGAGTATCGTATGTTATAGCCCATACTTCTTCTTCATCGTTCATCTCGTCTACCGTGAATTTGACTATTAGCTTATGTTCTCCATAAACCGGTAAGTCAATTTTCGCCAAACATCGATCACAGTCAGTTTTCATCGTCCCATCAATCTTAAAATCGATCTCAAGATGATTGGACTTTTTAAAAAGATCGATCTCAATTTGAAAGTTTCCTTTCTTTATTATTGATTTTTCGAACTTATTAAAGAAATCATCTTCAATCTTAATTTGATATTGATGAATCCCATCTTTCAATCCTTTGATAGGCACTGAAAAATGTGTTAACGCTCGCATTTTAAAGAACTTTTTAAATGGAGGGCGAAATTAAACTTTATTCTTCAAAAATTCAACAGATTGTCAATCTAAATATTTCTTGACCAAAAGTGTTTACCTCAGGCCATTTATTCCAATAACTATATATGGAGACCAATTTAAACTTATTAGGGCTCAAACAGTGGCATGCTGCTGAAAGGCCAAGGGAAAAAATGCTGATCCATGGTAAGGAAACCCTTACCAATGCTGAATTGTTGGCGATCTTACTAGGTAGCGGAAGCAAAAATCACAGTGTTATTGATCTTGCAAAGGAGATTTTAGCTTCAAATGACCAAAATCTGTTAGAATTAGGCAAAATGAACCTACAGGAGCTGCAAAAATTCAAAGGAATTGGGCAAGTAAAGGCCATTTCAATAGTTGCAGCATTAGAATTAGGCAAAAGAAGGCACCAAAGTAACTCCCTAGATCGCCCCAAAATCACCAATAGCAAAGACGCCTATAAATTGCTTTTGTATAATCTAGAGGATCTTCGCACTGAATCCTTCAGGATTCTTCTACTCAACAGATCAAATAGAGTACTTAAAACTGTACTGATTAGTCAAGGTGGAATTTCTGGAACTATTGTAGACCCTAAGATTGTCTTCAAATCAGCTATTGATCACGAGGCCAGTTCGATCATTCTTAGCCATAATCACCCTTCCGGGAATTTAAAACCAAGTCCTGAAGATATTAAGCTCACCAGAAAAATGAAAGCCTCAGGTGACATGCTGAGCATTTCAATTCTCGATCACTTAATCATTTCCGAAAGGGGTTACTTCAGTTTTGCTGATGAATCTATGATGTAAATAATGACTATGATAAACAACTATGGACCTCTTGGTAAAAAAACTTTCTCTTTTGCCATGAAAATTGTCACCCTGCAAAAACACCTTCAAGCTGACAAGAGAGAATATGCTTTAAGCAAACAATTATTTGAAGCTGGAACATCAACTGGAATCTTAATTCGCCAATCTTTTGCAGCGCAATCAGATAGAGAATTCTTGCAAAAATTTTATGCAGCAAAAGAACATTGTCTTCAAAGTATCTATTGGCTTGACCTACTCTATCAATCTAATTTGATTGAGAAACAAGAATTTCAAAATTTGAACAAGCTTGCTCTTGAGATTATTAAATTGATATCCAGCTCGATTCGAACGAAGAAGAAAAACATTAGGAAGTAGACAATCGTTCCTATTTATATCTGTATATCTTTGCACAATTAATGACCACGGAAAAAGACATAAATAAAAATAGCCTAGACCTGCATCTTTTAAAGAGAGTACTAAAACTGACGACTCCCTATAAAAGACTGTTCTACTATACTGTCTTTTTAGCCATTGCTCTTGCTCCAATAACTGCAATAAGGCCATATATCATAAAAGAGATGGTGGATGTCAACATCTTCAAAAATGATATCTCTGGCTTGAAAATGATGGCATTCATTTATGTGATTATTACTCTATTGAATACTTGGATGAGATATTCTCTCATTTATAAAACTTCAGTTCTAGGGCAATCAGTCATTAAGGATTTAAGAGTCAAAGTTTTCAAACATATCTCTAATCTTAAACTTAGATTTTTTGACCAGACACCAATTGGAACTGTCACCACACGTACCATCAATGATGTTGAGGCAATAAAGAGAATTTTTGAACAAGGATCAATTACCATAGTGGCAGACATCTTAAGTATTCTGATGGTTTTAGCTATGATGTTTTATGCAAGTTGGAAATTGACAATGATATTCCTGCTTACAGTGCCACTTCTAATTATCGCGTCTTACATTTTTAAAGAAAAAGTAAAGGCGGCTTACCAAAAAGTAAGAACACAGATTTCTTCAATGAATGCTTTCTTACAAGAAAGGATTACTGGTATGAGAGTCATTCAGATTTTCAATGCGCAAGATCAAGAGATGACTAAATTCAAAAAAATTAATAGAAAATATACGCAAGCCAATCTTGATTCTATTTTTTATTATGCAGTCTTCTTTCCTGTTGTAGAATTAATAAACGCCTTGGCCCTAGCGCTATTGGTATTTTGGGGCACCAAGGGAATTTGGAATGCGTCCATCAGCCCAGGTGCGGTCATCGCATTCCCTCTTTTCCTAAACATGATATTTAGACCCATTAGAAACTTAGCAAATCGGTTTAATGAATTGCAGATGGGATTGGTTGCTGCAGAAAGAGTTTACAACCTATTGGATGATGATGCTACCATTCAAGATACTGGTGACATTGACAATATCCAGATCAATGGAGAAGTAGAGTTTAAGAATGTAGAATTTGCATATGATGACGAAAACTATGTCTTAAAAGATGTGAGTTTTAAAATCGAGCCTGGCACTACTCTCGCTATTGTAGGAAGTACAGGCTCTGGAAAAACAACCATCATCAATTTGCTTGGAAGATACTATGATCTTAATGGGGGCGAAATATTAGTGGATGGAAAAAATATTGATCAGTATAAACTTCCTTTCTTGAGAGAAAGACTAGCTCTTGTTCTACAAGATGTTTTCTTATTCGACGGAACTGTACTTGAAAACATAAAATTAAGAGACCAGAGTATTTCTGATGAGGAGGTTATTGAAGCAGCCAAACAAATCGGTGCACATGAGTACATCATGAATATGCCTGATCAATACAACTTCCACATTATGGAAAGAGGTAATAATCTATCCATGGGTCAGAGGCAATTGATCTCATTCGTAAGAGCCTTAGTCGTTAATCCTAATATTTTAATTCTAGACGAAGCAACTTCATCCGTTGATACCGAAACTGAAGCAACGATTCAATATGCCATTGAAAAATTAATTGATAAAAGAAGTTCGATCATAATTGCTCACAGATTGTCAACAATCAGGCATGCGGATAAAATCCTAGTCATGGACCAAGGAAGGGTTGCTGAGATCGGTACTCACAATGAATTGATGGAAATTAACGACGGAATGTACAAAGCACTCTACAATCTCCAATTTGATGGGGAACCAGTCAGCTAGTCTTTGGTGTTATTATACTAGATATCCTATTCAACAAGGAAATAGTTTATTAATTTAGATAGATATAATATTGATATGGCAAATAATCGAAGATCATCAACAAGTTTTACTGGAGGATTACTAGGCATTGTTATGCTTATAGGCTTATTGATGGTAGTATGGTTTATGGTAAAAGGAATCTTTTCAATTTTATCCTTTGTAGCCCCAATTCTTTTCATCATTACCCTATTCCTAAAACGTTCAGTTGTAATTGATTACGGCAAGTTCATCATCGATACGTTCAAAAAGAATGCAGGGATGGGACTATTGTATGGAATCGGAACCTTTCTAGGTTTTCCTCTAGTAGTAGCTTACTTATTTGTGAAGGCTTTGATGCTTTATCAAGTTGAAAAGCGATTCGGTAAAAAAGAAACAAAGTATGCGGAGTATGAGGAAGTGGAAGAACAAGAAGTTGACGAGGAAGATTTCCTTGACCTACCAGAAATTGAAAAAGTTGAGCCACTCAAAAATTCAAATAACGAGTACGAGGACC
>CALHKJ010000181.1 GCA_938033975.1 uncultured Saprospiraceae bacterium
CTTGCTCTCAGCTGCAAGCGTTAAGTCAATGACACGTGGATCCCAAGTTGGTAATTGAACAGCTTTATAGCCATGGTTGGCTACCCATTTGCATAAAGTATCAAGCTGATTGAATGGAGCTTCATCTCCTAAGAATTGTGCTAAAAATAGAGCTGGTCCTTTGATGGTTTTCATTTCAAATGTTTTGCTCTAAAATAATCAGAAAATCAATCTTTTATGCCAACATCGCCTACTTCTATTCTCCAACCTGTAGATTGGGCAGCAACTCTAAGCATATCAATGAGATCTTCCTTTTGCTCCTCCGCTTTATTAAACAAATCACTGCCTTCAACAATAGCAGCTGCGTATTTCTTAGCTTTTGTGTTTATATCATTTAGTTCTTGTTCTGAGAAAGAATTGAAGGTACCTTCTTGAATATCGTAATAATCAAGATCATGATCAATTGCCAATAATTCTGCAGGACCAATAGAGTCTATGTAGATGGTTCTATTAGCGTCATCTATTCTAAAACTTGCTTTCTCGAAATCATAACCTACCAATACCTTTGCATTAACACGAACTAAGATCTTTTTTCTTAAGGGAGAAATATCATAGTACTGGTAGTCTTTGTAATCATAAATTTCTGAAATCTGACCTTCTGCAGCTACGAACTTAAATACCTTTTGCATTTTTTCCATCATCACTGTTGCGGTCTCTTCTACTTGTGGCTCTCCAAAATTCTTTTTGAAACCTATGTACCAACCAATAGCTGCGGCTAGAAGGATTGCGACAATTACAAGAATAATACTTTTGGTATTTTTCATTCAACTGGGTTTAGTGGGTATTTCAAACCTTCGTAGCTTGACAAAACTGCTTTTACCGAACCAACTGTAACTGGTGATTCAATCATAAGTGGTATTTTATTATCGTCGTCACTTATGTAAATGTTCATGACAGCTTCTTCAGTAAAAACATTGCCTGTAACCAAAGTGGGTTGAAAAACGGATACACTATAATTTCCTAAATCTCTTATCTTCTTTTTTTCAATATAATCACTGTAGTTTAAATTTAATGAAAATAATTCTTTGTCAAAAAATACATCCATTGGCAAAACATCTCCAGGCGAAAGAACATCAACATCTGTATTTCTTAAAGCATAGATGATACTTAAAAGATCATGCGAACAATGATCAAGTGTAAAACTTCTTTCCTTCGCGGTTTCTCGAGTGTCACCGATATATTCTTTTACCAAATGACCTTGCTGATCAAAAGAAATGGAATCAAACCTTATATAATTACCTTCTTCTACTTCTCTTTTAAAATGTGTTGGTAAGAGACTCGTTGTATCGACTTTACTTTCAAAGTAATCTCTCACTTTAAAAACTGAGTCGTATCGTTTGTAAGTAGTTCCTCTGCATACATAATGATATTGGCTGCCAGCATCTTTGATTTCAAATGTCACCTCGCCTGCCGCAATCCAAAGGTAGCCCCAATTGTAATATACTGTATAGGTAAGTTTCTCTCCTGTCAAAAAGTTATTGTTAGACATAGCACAAGGCATTTCCTTAGTAGAAGGAAAGTCTTGTGCTGATATGCTTCCTATCACTAAGAGCATTAGCATCGATATAAGTAAATATCTAAGTTTTATTTCCAAAGCCGATAGTTTCTAATAAACTGGTTTTCCATAGTAGTATCAATCCACACAACGCAGGCAAGAGCAAATTAATTATCCATAAACAAAAGGTTGTCGCTAAAATTGAGATTTCATTAACATTAAAGGAAGTGAAAACCAACAAAGCAATTTCTCCTCTTGCTAAAATACTTAACATTCCAGGTAAAGGAATGCTAGATTGTATCAAGTATATAACGGCTACACTCGCATATAGTGACCAAAGATCTATTTCAATTCCAAAGTAATAAAGAAGTAATATGTATTGAGTTAAAAAAACGATGTATCGCGCTGTAGACAAGATTAAAACATAAAAAAGTGATTGTTTCGAAAACTGATAAGCATCGAATGAGCCCCAAGACTTGATTTTACTTAGATACTTTTCAATCTTAAACAAGTTTTCAAAATAGCTAAGATTGAAAAACAAGATTAGTAAAAGTAGCAAACTGATCAGTCCGGCAATCAAAATTCCATTTACCGAAAAGTCAAAAATTAACTTTCCATTTTGTGCAAATAACAAAACTGCAACAACCCCACTGAGCAGAATCGTAATATTTAAAGATAGACTTGTAAAGAAGTTTGCCTTGACCGAAAGCCAATTTTTGTCTGTAGGAACAGCCAAGAGTCTACCTGCATATTCACCAACTCGTTGGGGAGAAATCATACCTAAGGTGACTCCCATCAATACCGCTTGCAGTGATTTTTTAAAGCTGATAGAAATATGTTCGTTGACTAATTTTTGCCAACGCAATGTTTCTAATAACCAATTAGGAATGACTAAAAGTAAGCTTGCAATTAGGAAAATAATATTCGACTGAGCCCATTGGCTTTTGAATTCAGAAAATAAGTTGGAAAAGTTATGCTTAACAAAGAGCTGTCTATAAACTACGTATAACAATAAAATTGCAATAAGAAGTTTTAAACAAACAGATAGATATGTTTTTGAATTTCCTTTCATTGGAGCTTCAAAGATGCAGAAAGTTAGATATATTAAAAATACCAATCATATATATCTTATCTTTGGCTTGAATTAAATGAATTTTGTGACTACAAAATCAAACCTACCATATAAGATTTTAGGAGTTGACCCTGGTACTACCCTTATGGGTTATGCGATCTTAGAGATTGTTGACCGGAACCCAAAGTTGGTTACAATGGGGGTTTTCAAGTTGGCAGGTTTTAAGGATCACCAGACAAAGCTGAAGGAAATATTTCTTCAGCTACAAGAGATCATTGAAACATACAATCCTAAGGAGATGGCCATTGAGGCTCCTTTTTATGGAAAGAATGTCCAGTCGATGTTGAAGTTGGGAAGAGCGCAGGGAGTATCTATGGCGGCTGGTATGACCATGGGTTTGAAGATTCATGAGTATTCTCCAAAAAAGATAAAACAATCTATCACTGGAAATGGAAATGCATCAAAGGAGCAAGTTGCTGCGATGTTGACAAATATGTTGAACATAAAAATCCAATCTAAGTATTTGGATGCTACCGATGCTTTGGCTGCTGCCATGACCTATTTTCACGCATCAAGTTCTCCTTTGGTTGGAGAAAAATCTTATTCGAATTGGAAACAGTTTTTAAGTGATAACCCTGAGAGACTTCAGTAGTTCATTTTTGAACTTATCTCCCCAGCCATTTTTTCAAACTCCTCTTTAGATAATTTCAGTTTAGCCTTTGTGATGCTCATATCTATTGCTTCATTAATTGGAATCAAATGTACGTGAGCATGAGGTACTTCTAGACCAAATACCATCAGTCCGATACGGTTACAAGGCACAACCTCCTTTATGGCTTCACCAACTTTCTTTGAAAAGGCCATAAGGCCTTGATAAGTTTCATCAGATAGATCGAAGATATAATCAACTTCAACTTTAGGAACCACCAGAGTATGTCCTTTTGACATTGGGTTTATATCTAAGAAAGCAAAGTAGTGATCATCTTCTGCTATTTTATAGCATGGTATATCTCCATTGATGATTTTGGTAAAGATGCTAGGCATTAGATTGAAATATTCAATATTTCAAATTTGATAGCTCCTTTTGGTGTCTGAACTTCAGCTATATCGCCAACTTTTTTTCCAAGTAATCCTTGACCAATTGGAGAATTAATAGAGATTTTCTTTTCTCTTATACTTGCTTCGGTTTCTGATACCAATTTGTATTCAAATTCTTTTTTGGTAGCAACATTTTGAATTTTGACCTTAGCTAGGATAGTCACTTTTGATGTATCTATATCATCTGTACTAATAATTCTAGCATTGGACATTGCCTTTTCCAATTCGTTGATTTTTGCTTCTAGCAGGCCTTGTGCATCTTTGGCAGCATCATATTCAGCATTTTCAGAAAGATCACCTTTTTCTCTTGCCTCAGCAATAGCAGCTGCAGCTTCCCTTCTTGCATCCGTTTTTAGGTAGTCAAGTTCTCCTTTCAGTTTGTCATAACCCTCTTGAGTCATATAGCTATACCCAGACATAATTATGAATTTTTAGGTTAAAAAATGGTGCCTATTAAGCCAAAGAAAGACGTCTCCATCCTAAGATGAAAACGTCTCTTTGTATATTTTAAAGGCTTTATTAGAGCCTTCTATTTGCAAATGTAGTTAAAAAGTAAGTCTTACGCCAAAATTGTGTGTTCCTCTGTAAGGATTCGTTGTTCTGTATGCATAATCCAAACCTAATTTATTG
>CALHKJ010000182.1 GCA_938033975.1 uncultured Saprospiraceae bacterium
GTAGATATTTTGTGGATTTATTTGTTCACATTTTTACTTTTTATTTAACAGAATCAGAATATGGCAGAAACGCTAACACACACTGATAAGCATCATGATCACCACGATCACCATGAAGGTGAAAATTGGGATGGAGGGGCACAACCCTTTAAGGCGAGTTACGGGAAATTGATGATGTGGTACTTTTTATTGTCGGATGCATTTACATTCGCAGGCTTCTTGATTGCATATGGAGCACTTAGAATTGCGATGCCATCTTGGCCTATTGCAGATAAGGTATTCAGTACCTTTCCTGGAGGATTTCATGAAAAGCCACTTTACTTTGTAACGTTGATGACCTTTATTCTTCTATTCAGCTCATACACGATGGTGAGAGCGGTTCAAGATGGACATAGAGAATATAAAAAAGGAATAGTTGTCTGGATGGCTTTGACTATTTTAGGAGGATTGGCCTTCTTAGGATGTCAAGCATGGGAGTGGAATACTTTGATCGGTAAAGAGCATATGACGATTACAAAGAATCCATTCTTTACAACTACGGAGCATGGTACCTACTTAGATCCTGAATTGGGTGCAATGGTACCTGGTGAAACTATATTATTACACAAAATTCAAACAGCTCATGGAGCTGATGATCATGGGGATCACGGACATGGAGGAGACCATGGGCATGCTGATGATCATGGAGATCACGACCATCATCTTCCAGGATTTACAACAACTGATGCAACTTATAATAGTATAGGTGACCAGAAGTATGCTGTAGTAGATAAAAATGGATTTATCCTGCACAAGTATACAGTACAAGATGAGAATGGAATTACCATAAATGGGGAAGATGGTAAGCCTTTGGTAAAGACTGAATCGCTAGGACCGAAAGCATTTGGAGCCTTGTTTTTCTTTATTACAGGTTTTCACGGATTCCACGTTTTTTCTGGAGTAGTTTTCTTGATCATCATTATGGTAAATGTGGCTTCAGGCTTGTATGAAAAAAGAAGAAATGGATATGAGATGGTAGAGAAGATTGGACTTTATTGGCACTTTGTCGATTTAGTATGGGTGTTCGTTTTCTTGGTATTCTATTTAATATAATTAACAAAAAATAAAGCTGTCTTATGGGACACATGACACACGAAGAGTCAGTAAAAAGTGCAACTAAATGGATCATTGTTTTAGCAGTGATTACCATTTGTGAGGTATTGTTTGCTCTATTGGGAAAAGGTTACATCATTGAAGGTGTACATTTTCCAGTTTGGATTATGGCTTTGGTCATGATCGTGATGAGTTTAGTAAAAGCATACCTAATTGTATACGAATTTATGCACATGAAATATGAAGTTCCTGGCTTGGTCAAGTCAGTACTTTTACCTACTTTGTTATTGGTTTGGGCGGTCATTGCATTCTTCTGGGAAGGTGCTGACTGGAACAAAAGAAGATCCTTGATCGATAACAAAAACAAGGAGACTGTTGAGACAGTTCGTAGTTCAGGACAATCAGGTGAACTTATTAAAGAATTAGAACAATAGGAATTTCCAACTAACCAAACAAAACTTGAGCTGTTACACTTTATAGTGTAACAGTTTTTTTATATCATTCACTCAAGTTCATCCAGATGAGAATTTTAAAATTATTAGGCGTATCTGTTCTTTTAATCCTTTTTCCGGCACTTTCTTGGTACTACCTTGATACTGGCCTAGAATATAGAAAAGAAGCCCATGAGGCTATGCTTCCTAAGGGAGATTTGAATGAATTGATATCTACCCGCAGATTTACAACCGAATACGATCTTAGAGCAACTTGCGAAGGTATGAGTACTATGCTTATTTCCCGAAAGGGGGAGAAAAACGATGCGACTATCCAAAAGTTGTACGATCAATTTGATGATGCAAATAACTTTCAATTGGTCTTACTGAATTCCACAGGATTGACGCCCCTTCCTGAGTTTGATAGAGACAATTTTCATGTTGTTCCAGCCCAATTAAACTATGAAGATGAAATCGTGTTATTAGATAATCAGATGCGAGTGAGAACGAATCATACCTTTGAAAAAGAATCCATTCAAAAGTTGGTAAGCTATACAGCACTTTTATTACCAAGGGAGAAAGGCAGAGACATTAAACAAAGAAAATAAGAAGCTGATGAACTATACACCAAAGCCGGAATTAGCAAAAAAACTATTGCCTTTATCTTATGTGATATCAGTGGTGGTGATTGCCTTGATTGCCATTATGGGTGTTTATAAAATTGAAACTGATATTGATTTCTCAGGTCTTCCACTTTTTCACTCGATCATGAATGCAATGACCTTTGTTATTCTTCTAGTGGCACTATATTTTGTTAAACAAGGTAATATTGAGGCACATAAAAAAACCATGATTTTGGCCATGGTAACTTCCGCCATTTTCTTGGTTTCTTATGTCTTGTATCATATTACAACACCACCAGTAAAGTTTGGGTATATTGACGGAGTGATGCAAGAAGGAATAGAAAATCTACGAACATTTTACTTGGTTATTCTCAATACACATATTCTACTTGCAGGGGTTGTTTTCCCCTTTATATTGATTGCTTTTATACGAGGTATAAGCTATCAAATTGAAAAGCATAAAAAGTTGGTGAGATGGGTATATCCAATTTGGCTTTATGTCACTTTGACGGGCCCAATTCTTTATTTTATGTTGAGACCTTACCGATAAGTCCTTATCTTTGTTACTATGAAACAGAAGTCAATTTTGAGAGTTCTTTTTGTTATAATTGTTACCAGTTTAATTACTGTTAATCTTACCGAACTTGCGGCCCAATGTCCCATGTGTCGAATGGCAGCAGAATCCAATCTTGAGAACGGTGGAACGGTCGGTAAAGGCTTAAATAAAGGTATACTATATATGCTTGCTATGCCATACATCTTGGTTTCTACAGTAGGTTTTATCTGGTGGAGAAATAACAAGGCAGTAAAGAAAGAAGAAGAACTAACTTCCGAAGGTATATAAGCCTTTACAAATAAAATACTCCACTAGTAATACTTCACACAAAACATCGTTACATTTAAGTAACAAAACAAGGCTTACTATGCATAAATATCTCTTGCTCTCAGCTTTTCTTTTAATTTCCTGTGGCAATAATGAGGTAACCATCAGTTATGAGAATGGGAAGCCAAAGGAGATTTATTCGGTTAATGATGAAAATCAAAAAGATGGAGCTTATAAGCAATATAGAGAAGATGGAACACTGCAAGAAGAGAGTAATTATGTTGCAGATGTCTTGGAGGGGAAAAGAAAGATTTACCACCCAGATGGGAAAAATCCTGAAATAGTAGAATTTTACTATATGGGAAAGTTGGAAGGATCATATTTTGTTTATTATCCTTCCGGGAAATTGATGATTGAATCCACGTATATCGATGGTAAAATGGAAGGCTTATTGAGCAAATATTTGGAGAGTGGTGAGTTGATGGAAACAGTCACCTTTATAAACAATGAGGAATCTGGACCATTTAAAGAATATCATCCCAATGGAAAGGTCCAATGGGAAGGCACTTACTTAAATGGAGATAAAGAATTTGGTCTACTACAGCAATTTGATGAGCAAGGTAAATTGATAAAAAAGATGATGTGTGATAGTTTAGGTGTTTGTCAGACAATATGGACCCCAGAAACTGGTGATATTGAACCAAAGAAATTAAACCTTTCAAAATCTTGAAGAGAGTTTACTTAACCGTACTTATTTTATATTTAGCGAATAGCTGTCAAGCACAGTTGGGAGGTGTCCATGTATATGATTTTTTAGCCTCTCCAGGAAGTGCTAGGGCGACAGGACTTGGTGGCACACTTATTATGGTATCAGATGGAGATGTTGCCCAAGTGCAACAGAATCCTGCCTTAAGTAATAGCCTCATGGACAATAAAGTTTCGTTTAATAACATTTTTCATTTTGCAGGGATCAATGAAGGTATGCTTTCCTATGCCTTTTCAATTGATTCTCTCAAAACACACTTCCACACTGCTTTGCAATACGTTAGTTATGGCGAATTTACCCAAGCGGATCCTACAGGTGCAATTTCTGGAACGTTTAGAGCTAATGAGATGGCTTTATTGCTAGGTGCCTCTAGGCAAATGAATGAAAGAATTCGATTAGGGGCTAATTTGAAAACTTTAGTGGCCAATTATGCTTCCGCAAATGGCTTTGGCTTAGGATTGGACCTTGGAGTTACTTATTTAGTACCAGGTAAAAATTGGAGCTTAGCAGCAGTTGCACAAAATATTGGCTATAGTTTTAATAAATTTGAAAGTGTGAGACGCAATCTTCCCTTTGATTTAAAAGTCGGCTATTCCTACCGTTTAAAGCACTTACCTTTTAGATATACCATTACTGGTCACCATTTATACGAATGGGACATAAGATATCGCGAT
>CALHKJ010000183.1 GCA_938033975.1 uncultured Saprospiraceae bacterium
AAAAATCATCATGACCAGACCTGCAGTTGAAGCAGGGGAGAATCTTGGTTTTCTACCAGGAGATCTAAAAGATAAGATCGATCCATACTTAAGACCCTTGTACGATGCCTTAGATGATATGATTCCACCAGACAAACTCAACTACTTCATGACCAACAGAATCATAGAAGTAGCTCCTTTGGCATTTATGAGAGGACGTACCTTAGACAATGCATTTATTATTTTGGATGAAGCGCAGAACGCCACCTCACTCCAGATCAAAATGTTCTTGACAAGATTAGGTCCAACAGCCAAATGTGTCATAACTGGAGACATGTCACAGGTCGACTTACCAAGAAACCAAAAATCTGGTCTCGCTCAAGCAATCAAATTATTGAAAAACATAGAAGGCATTGAAAATCTTCAATTAACTGCCGACGATGTAGTACGTCATAGACTAGTAAAACAAATTATCAGACGCTACGACCAATTTGAAGAATTAAAAGATGCCACCAAACCAAAAGACAAACAATGACATCTGTAGTAGTTTATAAAGGTGAGTTAAGAACTCAAGCAACACATATCCGCTCTGCCAATCAATTGATCACCGATGCACCAGTCGACAATAATGGAAAAGGACAAGCTTTTTCACCCACTGATTTGGTAGCAACCTCCTTAGCAAGTTGTATATTTTCCATCATGGGAATCTCTGCTGCGAAGCGAGACATACCAATGGAGGGCGCTTACGCAAAAGTCACAAAGATCATGGCATCAAACCCAAGACGCATTGCCAAGATTGTCATAGAAATAGACATGCCTAAAAACATAGACTACACCGAAGACCAAGAAAAATTTCTGAGAAAGGTGGCTCAGACCTGTCCAGTTGGAAGGAGTCTACATCCAGATCTAGAGCAAGAGATTAGTTTGAATTTTTAAGATGCACATAACTCAAGGTAGTCTGTGACAGCCTCCTTAAATGCGGATTTTAATTTGATTAAATTTTTTCCTTCATAGCTTATAAGGTCATTGATATACTCTATCTTTCCAAAGTAAGTTTTGTCCTTTTCTGAATAATTAATAGACCCTACAAATTCTTTGTATTTTAGTTGGTCTTCCATGCAAGGTAATTTTCTTTAAAAATATTCTTTTTAATTTCTTTTATCAAGTCTATTCTAAATATAACCCTAATCCTTCCTACCCCAAAAACATCCTGCCCATCTTCACCATCTTAAAAATCCTGTTCTGCCGCTTAATATCTTCCATTAAACCATAAAAATCCCGACTCCCGCTTCTCGGCTCTCGGTTCCCGACTCTCGGCTCTCGGTTCCCGGCTCTCGCTTCTCAGCCCCCGACTCCCGCTTCTCGGCTCCAAAAAACCAAAAACTGTTTACCTCCCCCAAAAAAATCCCACCAACCTTACAAATACATTTCTAACGCACACCAAAAATTATGAAATGGCTAAAGGAAGAATTAGAATTTAATCGAAAAGAATTATTGGGTATCTCTGTATTAATGTCAATTGGAATGATAGCGCTCATCTTTCAATATATGCCGACAGGAACAGAAAAGATATATGATATTACCATAGATGATATTTTAATTGCTGATGAAGAAATAGTTGAAACAAAAAAGTCTTACAATCAATACAAGCAGTTTCCCAAAAAGAAGCAAAACTCTGAGTCCAAAAGAGAATGGAGACCTAAAGAAGAAAAAAGTGCAAACGAAACTTTTGAGAGATTTGCTTTCGATCCCAATACAGTGAGCAAGGATTCATTGATTCGTTTAGGTTTTAAAAAACGCGTTGCAGAAACCTGGGTTAAATTCCGATCAAAAGGAAAGAAATATAAATCCAAAGAGGATCTATTGTCCATCTACGGAATCGACTCAAGCTTGGTGTCACGACTCAACAATTTTTTAATATTTCCTAGGAAGGAAAAGAAAAGCAAAGTGTACGCAAAATCAAATCAGGAATATGAAAAGGAATTTGAAGCAAAGATATATCAGATTCCAGCCAAAAAGATTGATTTAAATTCCTGCACAGAAGAAGATTTGAAGGCGCTTGGTGGAATAGGTAGCATATTTGCATCAAGGATTTTAAAATATAGGGACTTACTTGGGGGCTATGTCCGCAAAGATCAACTTAAGGAAGTATATGGATTGACGGATAGTACTTTTCAAGTCATTCAGAATTTTGTAGAGATTTCTAGTCCACCAGAACTTCTTCAGATCAACACTGCCTCCAAAAAACAACTTTCAGATCATTATTTTATTGATTACAAAGCCGCAAAACTCATCTATGCTTATCGGGCTGAGCATGGTCCTTTCATTGATAAGCAAGACTTTCAATCCTTAAAAGGGATTCCTGAACACAAAAAGAATGAAATACTGCCTTATTTAAGTTTTGCTTTGTAAAAACGTTTTGGCTCTAGACTTGTTTATCCTAAGTAAGATGTAACTTTGGAGCTCTGAAAAATCTCAAATTTTTAAATAAGTACTTTATAAGATACAAATGGCATCTGCTGAGTGGTGTTGCCTTAGTTTTCTTATCAAATTATTTTAGGTTGAAGATTCCTAAAATCATCAGAGAGTCTTTGGACTTTATTTTCGAAAAGGTAGAGACCAATGCAGATTCTACTTCCACATTTTCCGACTTATACGGAAATGAAATTTTAATATTTTCAGGAAAGGTAATTGGGGTTGCTATATTAGGAGGGATCTTCCTTTATTTTACTAGACAGACCATTATTGTGATGTCTAGACTTGTTGAGTATGATTTGAGAAGGGATATCTTTCATAAGTACGAACAACTTGATACGGCATTTTTTAAGGTAACCAAGACCGGTGATTTGATGTCTAGAGTTTCTGAAGATGTCAATAAGGTAAGAATGTATATTGGTCCAGTTTTGTTGTACAGCTCCAATCTTATTTTTACTTTTCTTCTGGTCATCTTCGCCATGTTTGCAGTAAGTCCAAAATTGAGTTTCTATACCTTGCTTCCTTTGCCGGTTCTTTCTATTTCTATTTATTATGTGAGTAGTATTATCAATAAGAAAAGTACCATCATCCAAACACAATTAGCAAAAATTAATTCGGTAGCACAAGAAGTTTTTTCTGGAGTGAGAGTCGTGAAGTCTTATGTGAAGGAAGAGAAATTTGGTCAGCATTTTGAAAAGGAATGTGAGGAGTATAAGGATAAAAATATAGACTTGGCTAGAGTCAATGCTTACTTCTTTCCACTGATGATTCTATTGATCAGCCTTAGTACCTTGTTGACAATATTTGTTGGTGGTACTATGGTAGTCAATGGTGAGATTACTGCTGGAACCTTGGCGGAATTTGTATTGTATGTTAATATACTTACTTGGCCATTTACAGCAATTGGCTGGATGGTATCGATCATTCAAGAGGCAGAAGCTTCTCAAAAGAGAATCAATGAGTTTATGTCGGTCGAACCAGCGATTTACAATCAGGCTGAAGCTCAGGAGAATAACATCCTAGAAGGCCATATCGAATTTCAGAATGTCAATTTTGATTATCCTGATACCAATATCAAGGCACTGAAGAATATCAACTTTACCATTGAGCCTGGACAAAAGTTTGCTATCATCGGTAAAACGGCTTCTGGTAAAACCACCATTGCTGATTTACTCCTAAGACTATATGACGTAACTGATGGAGTGATTAAAATCGATGGTAAAAACATCAAGGAACACAATCTTGGGCAATTAAGAAACAGAATTGGTTATGTTCCTCAAGATTCATTTTTATTCTCCGATTCCGTCAGCAACAATATACGCTTTGGAAATCCTTCAGCAACTCAGGAAGACATCGAGCATTTTGCAAAACAAGCATCTGTGCATGAAGACATTTTGCAATTTCCGGAAGGCTATGAAACACGTATAGGGGAACGAGGAGTTACCTTGTCTGGTGGACAAAAACAAAGAGTATCCATCTCGAGGGCATTTATCAAGAATCCAGACATCGTCATTCTTGACGACTGCCTATCGGCTGTAGACGCCAACACTGAAAATGCAATTTTATCCTATTTGAATACGGCCCTAAAGGGGAAAACATCCATAATTATTACCCATAGATTCTATAATCTTCTAAATTTTGACAAGATTATTGTTCTTGATGAAGGAAGAATTGCAGAGATCGGAACTCACGACGAACTCATGAAAATTGAGGGTTTTTACGCCGAACAATACCGCAATCAGCTGGTTGACTCGCACGAATAAATGTCGGCTACATAAGCTTCTAACATATACAAGATTTGTTAATTCAATTTTTAACTAGGATAAAATGTTAAATTTTGATGAATACATTATATATTCACTAGCGTAAGAAACTATTAAATCAACTTTAATACGGGGAAAAGTGGCCAACGAAGATTATAACCAACGAGAAAATGTCTACTCATCTAAGGTAAGAGCGGGTAAAAGAAGAACCTATTTTTTCGATGTTAGAAAAACAAAAGGAGATGATTATTATATAACCATCACCGAAAGCACCAAAAAATTTAATGACGACGGTTACGAGCGACACAAGATCTTTTTGTACAAAGAAGACTTCAATCGTTTCATGAATAGCTTGAATGATACTGTCAATCATGTCAAAACAGAGCTCATGCCTGATTTTGATTATGAGATTTATGAAAGACGTCAGAAAGAGTGGGAAGAATCTATTGCTAAGGAGAATGCCGAAGCAGAAGCAGCAGGTGTTTCAACTCCAACAGAAGATGCTACTGAGTCTACAGAGAGCTCAGAGCCTACCGCAGAAGCTCCATCGACAGATGATGCTGAAGAAGATTTAAGCTGGTAATCAGCTTTTAAAAAAACAACATAAAAAAAAGGCATTCGTCATTGACGGATGCCTTTTTTATCTCTTATAGTAGGAATTACATTGCTCCTACATGCTTCATCAATTTACCCTTAAGGTTTGAAGCTTTGTTCTTATGCCAAGTATTTCTTTTAGCCAATTTGTCAATCATACTAACAACTTTTGGCAAGTATGCCTCAGCTTCCTTCTTATCAGTCATTTCTCTCAACTTCAGGATAGCAGTTCTAGCAGACTTTTTATAATATCTGTTACGTAGTCTTTTGACAGCGTCTTGTCTAATTCTTTTCTTCGCGGATTTGTGATGTGCCATTTCTTATTTATTTGGGCTGCAAATGTAGTATAATTTTCAATAAAATGCAGTTCTTTACCTAGCAAACATGACCAATTCCTGATATTTTTGCCAATCATATTACTACATTTATAAATACTTAGAGCCAAAACGTACATTTGGTCAAGTTTTTGGCTGTATTTTAAGATATAAATAGATTATCCAGAAAGATTTAAGATGAAAGATTATTCATACGTATTTAATGCCCATCCAGAGTTTATAGACAACATATACAAGGCATTTAAAAATGATAGAAATAGCGTGGAAGAAGGCTGGAGAGTCTTTTTTGATGGCTTTGAGTTCAATGACGCTTCCGCAAATGGGGGCAATGGTATTGCATCAGCAGCTGTAAATGGAGCTGCGGGAATGTCAGTATCCACAGATATGGCCAAAGAATTTGGCGTATTATC
>CALHKJ010000184.1 GCA_938033975.1 uncultured Saprospiraceae bacterium
GCATAACCTTCTGCAGCATGGATAGCTCCTTGTTCATGTCTAGTTAAGATATGTTGTACCTTATCTTGATAATGATAAAGAGCATCATAAACGGGCATGATTGCTCCACCAGGATACCCGTAAATGACTTTGACCTTCTCTTCTAGTAAACATCTCATCACTGCATCAGCACCTGATACTTTTGTCAATTTCTTTTTTCTAGTTTTGTTCGTTGATGCTTCCATCTATAAAGTTGTTACACACCCAAGACTTGCTGAAGAGACAGTCTTGCGGAATTTTTTCAGGAAATATTTTTCTTCTTTGTTCGGTACCTTAAATTGAGCTCTTCTATTATTAATTTCTTCTTCTGTAATATCTGCTTCGATGCTATTATTTATTGCATCTATTGTTATGATGTCCCCATCCTTCAATAGCCCAATGAGTCCACCTTCATAAGCTTCAGGAGTAATGTGTCCCACAACAAAACCATGAGTTCCTCCACTAAATCTTCCATCCGTTATTAAGGCAACTTTACCACCAAGTCCTGCACCCATAATAGCAGAAGTTGGCTTGAGCATCTCAGGCATTCCTGGTCCTCCTTTCGGTCCGCAAAATCTGATTACAATTACCTCACCTTCGACAATGGTGTTGGCAGTAATCGCACTATTGGCTTCTTCTTCTGAATTAAAAACACGCGCTGGTCCAAAGAATTTCTCACCTTCTTTTCCAGTGATCTTGGCAACAGATCCTTCTTCTGCAAGATTGCCATATAGTATTTGGATATGACCTGTTTCTTTGATTGGATTGCTGATAGGATAGAGGATAGGGTGATCAATGGCCTTCACATTTTCGAGATTTTCATCAAATGTTTTCCCGGTGATCGTCTTTGCTGTTCCATCAAATAAATCTTCATTAATCATCATCTTGATTACGGCTGGAACGCCACCTTCTTTATACAGATCTTCCATCACATATTTACCAGAAGGTTTTAAGTCTGCTAAAAATGGAGTCTGGTTACTAATGTGCTGAAAGTCATCAATACTAAATTCAATACCAGCTTCAGCGGCGATAGCTAGTAAATGCAACACTGCATTGGTAGATCCACCTAGTACAGTAATTAAGCGCACAGTATTTTCAAATGACTTTTTAGTAAGAATGTCCAATGGTTTTAAATCTTGATCAATGCAATATTTTATAGCATGAGCAACCTTGGCATACTCTGCATCTTTATCTGGATGCTCTGCAGGAATGGAGCTATTATAAGGTAGGCTTAAACCCAGTCCTTCGATGGATGAAGACATGGTGTTGGCAGTGTACATGCCACCACATGCCCCAGCTCCAGGGATAGCATTCTTTATGATATTCTGATAAGTTTCATCATCAATTTTTCCAGCTACCTTTTCTCCTAAAGCTTCAAATGCAGAAACGATATCTAATTTTTTGCCTTGATAAAATCCAGCTTTTATGGTTCCACCAAAAACTACAACAGAAGGTCTGTTTAACCTACAGATGCCCATAAGTGCACCAGGCATGTTTTTGTCACACCCTACAATTGGTACCAAACCATCATACCATTGTGCTGAAGCAACAGTCTCAATTGAGTCTGCAATTATTTCTCTTGAGGGCAAAGAATATCTCATACCAGAGGTTCCCATCGAAATACCATCACTAACTCCAATTGTATGGAAGATTAAACCTACCAAGTCTTGCTTGATAATTTCTTGTTTGACTTCTTTGGCAATATCATTAAGATGCATGTTGCATGTATTGCCTTCCCAGCCAGTACTTACTATACCGATCTGAGGTTTTTTCATGTCCTCATCACTTAATCCAACACCATATAGCATTGCTTTCGCAGCTGGTTGTGTTGGGTTCTGAGTAACGTTCTTGCTGTATTTGTTTTTTGACATAGTATTAAATAACAAAAGCCATCCTTTTGAGAGAATGGCTTTTACTTATATGTTTATTAGAATCTCTCTTAGCATTCATTTAGGAATCACTATAATGACAGTTGTAAAAATGCTAATAATATTTAGATATATGGTCAATCTGTTTGCGTTTGTATTCGTAGATAAATGTAATTGTAAAATTCTTTTGTAGCAATTGTAATAATTTAGCAATTACAAAATGCAAATGGATACTTTTGAATTATAAGTGCTTGGATATCAAGCGATAAAGATTCTTATTATTACAGATTCCAAGGTTGATTTTTGTGGACATATTTAAATTTAAAAATATGTTGATGAACTTTTATTCCACTTAGTCATTGAAAGTCTTTGATTCTAAAATAAAAAAGATATACCTTTACTTTCAGATGATGACTAATACAAATACATATTCATTTTTTTATTTCTGGTTTTACTTTCACAAGTGATATCAGGATCTATTGAATTATATGTATCAAAATAAATTTAGAAGGTCCTGTTTGCAGGACCTTTTTTTATGTTTAAAATTTAATATTGGTGAATAACAAATGTCTAATACAAGGTTATCAAGGTTCATATCATGAGACCGCAATGCGAAGCTACTTTGGGCCTAGTGAATATGAGGCAATACCTTGCGATAGTTTTGATATTCTTGCAAAAGGTTTAGATGACGGAGTCGCCAATATTGCGGTAATGGCAATTGAAAATTCTATAGCAGGAAGTATACTTCAAAATTATAGAATTTTAAGAGAGCACGATTTAGAAATTATTGGTGAACAATATTTAAGAATCCAACATCAATTGATGGCACTGCCTAATCAAAACATGAATGACATTCATACAGTCATTTCTCATCCGATGGCAATCAATCAATGTTTAGAGTTTCTAAATAAATATCCCGGAATCGAAAGAAAAGAATTTTCAGATACCGCCTTGGCTGCCAAAGAAATATTCGAGCAGAAAAAATCTGGTGTTGCTGCGATTGCAAGTCGCTTAGCAGCTGAAATTTATAATTTGAATGTAATTGCAAAAGATATTGAAACAGTTACTTCTAATTACACGAGGTTTTTTACAGTTCAGAAAAAAAAGAATGAAATTATTGAGGCTGCAGATAAAGCTAGTATCTACTTGAAAGTAAAACACGAACGTGGAAGCTTGCTAGAAGTGCTTGAGGTAATCAATAATAATTTTATCAATTTGAGCAAGTTGCAATCATTTCCAGTACTTGGGGAAGTTCAAGAATATTATTTCTATTTGGATTTAGAATTTGACAGTTTGGATGATTATAAAAGATGCATAAAAGTTCTCAAGGATAAATGTGTTAGTTGCGAAACAATGGGTTTGTATAAAAGAGCAAGCGTCCCGCGCAAAGAATCAATAAATGCTATTGCGGAATGAAAATTGGAATAGTCGGAATAGGATTAATAGGCGGAAGCATCGCAATGGAGTTAAAGACCAGAAGTCTTGGTACGATAGAGGTGTTTGGTGTTGATCACAATCAGGAGCATGCAGAGAAGGCAATGGAGTTAAAGCTTGTGGATGAGATTTTATCACTTGATGAAATGTTTGAAAAGGTAGATGTTATCATTTTAGCAATTCCGGTCAACGCGATTAAAAATCAAATTTTGAACTTGTTGGATCGTGTGAAAGATAGTCAGGTAATCATAGATACAGGATCAACCAAACGTTTTATTTGTCAAGCAATTGAGGCTCACCCGAATAGATCAAATTTTGTTGCAGCTCACCCACTAGCAGGAACAGAATTCTCTGGACCGGAGGCAGCTATTTTAGACTTATTCAAAGGGAAGAAAAATATTATTTGTGAGAAAGCTAAGAGCAGTGCACATGCAATTGATACTACATTGAAGATTTTTAATTTCTTAGGAATGAGCACCTATTTTTTAGAAGCAGAAGAGCATGATCGGCATCTAGCATATGTTTCTCATCTCTCTCATATAAGTTCATTTACCTTGAGTCTAACAGTTCAGGAAATAGAAAAAGATCAAAAACAAATTTTTAATCTCGCAAGTACAGGATTTCAAAGTACTGCTAGATTGGCAAAAAGTAATGCTGAGACCTGGGGCCCAATTTTTGACGCCAATGGCGAATATCTAATTGAAGCTATAGATCTATATATTAATTATTTAAATAAATTTAGAACAAGCATCAAAGAAAATAATATAGATGCATCTAAACATTTAATGCTTAAAGCAAATCAAATTTCCTCTGTATTGGATGGAATCATTCTTAATAAACAAACACCACATTCATGAATGCGACTAAAACTCAAAGAGCAAAAACTTGGCTTACAAAAGATAAAAGACCAATTGTTATTGCAGGTCCCTGTAGTGCAGAAACAGAAGATCAAGTAATCGAAACTGCAAAAAGATTGAAAGCCACTAATAAAATGGATGTCTTTCGGGCGGGTATATGGAAACCGAGAACAAGACCAAATAGTTTTGAAGGTGTTGGAGTGACAGGCCTACCATGGGTCAAAAGAGTGAAAGAGGAAGTTGGTTTGCCAACAACTGTGGAGGTAGCAAAAGCAAAACATGTGGAACTTTGTTTGGCTTTCGATATTGACATATTGTGGATAGGCGCTAGAACAACAGTGAATCCTTTTGCAGTGCAAGAAATTGCTGAGGCATTGAGAGGTGTAGATATTCCAGTACTCGTAAAGAATCCAATTAATCCGGATCTTGCTTTATGGATTGGTGGAATGGAAAGACTAAGTGCTGTTGGAGTAAAAGAAATTGGAGCAATACATAGAGGCTTTTCTAATCTAGGAGAAAAATTTTATAGAAATAGACCACAGTGGCAAATTGCATTGGAGTTCGTAAGACAAATGCCTGAAATTCCAATTTTATGTGATCCAAGTCATATTTGTGGACGGAGAGATATCCTTCAAGATGTTGGACAAAAAGCAATGGATCTTGACTTTGACGGATTGATGATAGAAACACATATTGATCCTGACAACGCTTGGAGTGATGCAAAACAGCAAATCACACCAGAGGTATTCGGGAAAATGATTACAGATATGGTGTTAAGAGAGGACTATGAAGATAACCCTGTACTTCAAAGCAAATTAGATTATATGAGACAAGAGATTGACCATATTGACGATGAGCTAATGAATCTATTAGGCAATAGGATGAAGGTGGCTAGAGATATTGGAACTTACAAGAAGGAAAACAATATGACCATTCTACAACAGAAGAGATGGAATGATATATTAGAAAAAGCTAAAAGATTATCGGAAGAAAGACAATTGAGCACGGATTTTGTTAGTAAATTTATTAATGCTGTACATGAAGAAAGTATCAATCAGCAAGAAAAGATTTTTAAACAAAAATAAATAACTGAAAATGGATTTACCTAAAGTTTATGCCAAAGCCCCAATTCCTGTAGATATCAAAGAAGGAGAAAGGTATGCATGGTGTACCTGTGGGCTTTCTGACAACCAACCATGGTGTAATGGAGCACATAAAGGAACAGGTTATGCACCTAAGGTATTTGTAGCAGAAGAAACAAAGACTGCGTATATGTGTCAATGTAAGGCTACCAATAATCCTGGTTTCTGCGATGGAGCTCACAAGACTTTAGAGTAAATTGATACTGTTTATGTTTATATAAACAAGTAAATTAAATGAAAATAAAAGCGCCTTGCCTCTTAAATGATGGCAAGGCGCTTTTATTTTATTTAATAGAGCGAATTTCTGACAAGTATTTGACAAAGAAAGAAATAGAATTACAATTAAGCTTTACTCGTGCTAAATTTGAAAAGCACTTGAAATAGAAGTGTTAAGACTTAATATAATCGAATCAACACCCTTTTGTACATAAAGGAACCGGAATTGAAGAATCTCGGTTCCTTCTTTTTTTACCCCAATAGGTAATCTTTTAATACGATCTCTATATCGATTACTTCTTCTCCTCTCAATATTTCAAACTTAATTTTTTTACCAGGTCGCTTGCTTAGTTTTTTATCAAAACTAATGAGGGTGTACTTACTCGAATTGAGCAATCCAATCTTAGTTACTATGTCTCCTATTTGCACACCGGCTTCTTCGGCTGGTGATCCAGGTAGCACATCAAAAACTATAAAACTATTCAAATCTGCTCCAAAGGCAAAAACTTCCATGCCGCTCAGGTTGTATTTAAATTTCTTATTGATCCTGCGGTTTGGCTTTAGGTAGACTTCTTGATCCAAATAGTTAATTATAATATTAAATCTTTCCAATAGGGAAGTCCCAATAAGGCCATTCCGGTCATTATAGTTTTCTGGATCGATACCCTCATTTATTTCTTGAAAGTGGGTAAGTATATTTTCAAATGTATGGTTACCTAATTGTAGACTTTTCATTTTACCCTTATAACCACTTATAAAACCACCGATTCCTTTTCCCAATTTACCAGGCGTAGCAATTTCTGGAGGCGTGAGCGAGGTATTAGAATTTGTATTGACTAAAAAAGACAAAGAAGCGCCTGTGTCAATCAATAATTTGAGATCGAACTCATCTGAATTTGGTTTTTCAGTTTTGCATGTGATGTATGGCTTATTATCGATGACTTCAATTTTATGTTTGTCATAGCCATTCAATTTTCTATTGAATTTGTCTGGGTGCCAAAGAATCAATTGGTACCTTTTAAAATCAATTTCCATTGTAAGATTCTGAAAGAAGCTACTACCAAGTATTCCATCAATTTGAATTCCCGTCATCTCTTTAAGATTCAGAAAATTTTCTTCTAATACGACAATGTCTCGCTGTACTTTTAAAGAGCCTTCAGGTTGGATATAGATATTTCGAGATATGTAGGCAGGAATGGTTGTATTGATATCAGAACCTCGAATCTTTACTGAATTGGTATACTCAAATCCAAGCAAGTCCGTAATGTGCTTTTCAAAAAATATGGTGTGCTCAGCTCCTGTATCATATATGAATAACATTGGGAGTGCACCTTGTATTTCTACATTTAATAAAATATAACCTCCTCGATATTCAAATGGTATCTCTACCTTTTTATTGCCATCCAATAAATCTAA
>CALHKJ010000185.1 GCA_938033975.1 uncultured Saprospiraceae bacterium
CCAGCAGATTTTATTACCTCGAATAATGCAATTTTATCATTATTTAGATTAGTTCTTAAACTATCTACAAGTCTTTCCTGTTTTGGAATGTTATCTTCTAAGCTTTGAACAGATTCCTTTAATTCATTGTTGATCGAATTAAATATTTGATCGAGATACTTTTTTTCCTTACGTGTTTCATTCCAATTATTAATGACCAAGGCGATTAGAATTCCAAGAATTACTGGGATTACATCTTTTAATAATTGTTTCATGTTCTTTTATATTGATTGTTCTATTAGCAATATAATAAAGATAATTTTGGGTTTATCGTAGTTCATGATTAATAACTCTTTTTCTAATTAAACCTACTCAGCCAATAATAATTGGTCGATCATATAGTATCCAGAAAGTATCGCTCCAGGGACACCCATTTGCTTATAGGGGTCAAAAATTTCGCCAGCAAAATAAACTTTATCGTCCAATGCTTGGCTTATAAGTTTGAGGTCTGAATTCTTTTCTTGAAATGCTTGTGTCCATGTACCCAAGGTATATTCATACTGACCCCAATTTTCTAAGATGAAATCACCTGTATATGTTTGAGTAGCTTTACCATCAAAGATCTGATCCAATTCTTGGAGTAGGCTGGTAATAATTTCCTTTTCTGATTTTAAATCATAATACCTTTGAGTTCCGTTTCCGGTGCACAGAAATCCCAAAATGTTAGTTTGCGCATCTTTTTTAAAAGCAATGTCATAATATACCTTTTCTCCACTTTCAACTATGCAGTTAATAGCATCAGGATAAAATTTTTCTGAGAATTTTAAGACAGCCTTAAATCCAGGATTGAATGTCAGCGAGTTTATCGCAGTTATTCTCTCTTGCTTCATCGCTGGCGTAAAACTTATCATATTAGATTTTAAAACACCTACAGATACCGTAAGGAGTACGCGATCTGCCTCAAATGATTTTCCATTTTTGGTTTTGACAATTACCTTATTGTTAGAATAGTTAATACTAGAAACAGGAGAATTAAATTGAATTTTATGTTTTACTGTTTTGGCTATATGTTCATCAACGAAATCATACCATGTGGTTTCTTTGAATTTAGATTCTGGCATAAAATTATACATAAAATCATTCTGTCTGCTCGAACTTATCTTGTATTCCTTTCCATCCCAGGTTGCTGTACTTGTTAAATGATAAGGGATGAGTTTCTCATCAATTTCTTGACCTTTTTTGCCTTTTAATTTATTCAAAGTAATAGGGGCACTATGAAGCCATTCGGCTCCAATATCTATTGGGAAATCCGCTAAGCTTGTATCTTTTTTCAACCTGCCACCATATCTATCAGTTGCTTCTAAAATTATATAATCGACATTATTCTTTTCCAATACCTTTGCCGCAGCCATCCCTGCAGCTCCAGCTCCAACTATTATCACTTTGCCATCATAATTATATGTTTTATCTAATGCAGTTTCAGCTGGTAATTTACTTTCAGCTCTTGCAGCCCATCTTAAACAGCTAGAAAGTCCGATGATTGAGGAAGCTATCAAAAGAGTTAGAAGGATATTGCGGATTTTCATACTTGATGTGTCAATTAATACTGTTGATCAATACTGAGGGTTAAGGTCGCTCTTTTTATCAACAATTGCTTCGTGTTTTACGATTTATACACAAAGCGGATCTCTTTTTTACAATAAATAGAATTAAGTAAGGTGTATAATCAATAATTCAGATTTCATAGAAAGAAATTCCACGTGCTTATTCTTTATAAGCTTATTAGATTCATGTGCAGCTTTTATTTGGATAAAACTAATGAACATGAAATATCTAATTTTAATCGTTACACTTGTTTGCTTTAACTACAATCCATTACAAGCACTACCTACTTCTCATAGCAATTTGATTCATGAGAAACCAATTGAAAATCTTAATCCAGATGATCGAATTCTCAGTTTTAAAAATTTGAAAGAAAGAATCAAAGGTGATAAAAAGGAAAAGTCATCTGATAAAAAGAAGAAGGGCAAAGTATTGAAAATCATTTCATTCATCTTGTTGGGTTGTGCTGCTCTTCTGGGAGTATTTGTTTTGGCTCTAAATTTTTTATGGCCTGCTTAGCACTTTAGAGATTCAGAAAATTAATGTTTTGTAAATCTTCCTGTGCCATCTTTTGAAAAATTGATGGCACATTTTTTTTAGATTTTCTAAGCTGCCTTCTTTCCTAAATATTATTGACCCATTATTATTCTTTCCTCTTCTTTTAAGTAATTGGAGCCAGTTTCAAATATTAATTGGATAGTTTGACACGAAAGACTTAACAATAGATTAGTCTAGCTTCTGGACTTCAATCTCTCAACTCTCAACTCTCGGCTCCCGACTCTCGGCTCTCGGTTCTCAACTCTCAAACAAAAAGCAAATGTCTGTTAAAAACTATCAGCTATATGACCAATTAGGTTAATGAAAATTTAATGCGCGTGACTTTATGATTTTCAGTTTGTATTTTAGAAGTAACATTATTGAATAACTTCTAAACAAAACAAAATGATTATTTTCGGAACGCGAGGTGTGAAATCCACCTTGGGTCAAGGCAGTTTTAATTGCCCACAATGTGAATGCAACAAAGCATACAAGCACAAAAAAGTAACACGATTTTTTACGCTCTATTTTATTCCAATAATACCGCTTGGTAAACTTGGAGAGTATGTTGAGTGCCAATCTTGCAAAGGAACCTTTATTACCAATGTACTGAATTATCAAAAATCACCTTCAGCGGATCAGTTTTTATCGCAATATGAAATCGCAATGAAACACACCATGGTTTTAATCATGTTGGCTGATGGAGAAATTGATGATAATGAAATGGCTACCGTCTTAAAAATCGTAAATAAGTTTGGACACAATGATATCACACTGCAAGAACTACAAGAATACGTTATCAAAGTGCAGAGAAATCCAGAAGAAATATCTACCTACTTAAAAGGAATTTCCCCTTCATTAAATCTACATGGAAAAGAGTCGATAATTAAGTGCGCGATTGCTGTGGCAGCATCGGATGGAAACATCGATGCATCAGAAATGAAATTAATTTATGAAATGGCAAAGGTCATGGAAATGAATAAGAAGCACTTTGATCGTATCATTGAAGAAATAAAAAACCCTGAGCCTAGTTTTTCAGCAAATTAAAGAGACAATTAGTATTTAGTTATTTAATGCCCTTCTGAATTTTTCAGGAGGGCATTTTATTTTTAACAGTCTTTCGTCTTTCGTCTTTCGTCTCAAGTCTCAGCCTAATACCTCTTCTTCTTACGCCCACTTGATTTAGAAGAACCTGATCCTCCCTTTCGATGATTCCTAGCTCCGCCACTTCTTCTTTTTCCTCTTCCGTAACCGCCACCTCTACTGGATCTGCCTGATCGACCGGATCTTCCTGATCTTCCATCTCTACCTCTATCGTCTCTACCTGCTTTTTCATTTAGGTCTTTGCTCGAACCAAGATTTAGTTCTTCCAATTGAATGGATAATAATTTTTCTAAAAGCTCCTCTTTGCTGAGATCTGAAAACTTCTTATTGATTTTTTTGACCAACTTCGAATTTAATCTTTCACTTTGAGTTGTGAGTAGAATTGAGTCAGCCCATTTATCAATACGGATATCTGCAATGTTTTCTGCAGCCGGGACCTCTTGTTGAGCAATTTTGATCTTTAATTTCTTCTCAAGATTTCTGATCTTATAACCTTCTCTTCCGTTGATAAATGAAATTGAAATTCCTTTCTTTCCCGCTCTGGCTGTTCTTCCACTTCTGTGTGTATAATAAGATTCATCATCGGGTAGGGTGTAGTGAAATACGTGTGTCAAATCATTGACATCAATTCCTCTTGCCGCTACATCTGTTGCAATCAACAATTGAAGGTCATTCTTTTTGAAACGACCCATCACTCGATCTCTTTGTTTCTGTGATAGGTCACCATGTATGGCATCTGCTTTGTAATTCAACTGAAGCAAACTCTCTGCTAATTCTTGAGTGTCTCTTTTGGTTCTACAAAAAACCACAGCCCTCATTTCGGGGTAGATATCTATAAACCTGCAAA
>CALHKJ010000186.1 GCA_938033975.1 uncultured Saprospiraceae bacterium
ATCATTGTTACAAGCCGCAATTGTTAGTAGTAAAAATACAGACAACAAAATTGAGTTAATCTTCGACATCTTTTATTTTAATAAATTATAACAGTTTAACGCAAAGGTATGTCATTCAGTTATCTGAGATGTGTAAAAATCTTGTAAGAACTATTGATTTTTAGAATAACGTATCTTACCTGCGACAATTGTGTGCAAAACATCTATGTTCTCAATTTCATCTTCCTTGCAAGTCAAAATATTCTTATCAAGAACCACAAAGTCTGCATATTTACCAATCTCAATACTTCCTTTTTTATCTTCTTCAAATCCAGCAAAGGCAGGAGCCATGGTGTAAGAATATAGTGCTTCCTCTCTGGTCATTACTTGTTCTGGGATAAATTCCATTTCTGGATTTTTTCTTTTTCGAGTTATCGAAGCATAGATGCTTGCAAGTGGATTAACGTCTTCAACTGGTGCATCGGTGCCGTTTACTACGACAGCCCCAGCATCAAGTAAGGATCTCCAAGCATAGGCTCCTTCTGATGCTCTTTCATGTCCAAGTCTTGTTTCTACAAATGGGGCATCGGAAGTACAATGTATTCCTTGCATAGATGCAATAGCTCCTATTTCTTTGAATCGCGGAATATCATCTACATGCAAATGTTGTGCATGTTCAACCCTCCATCTTAGGTCTGCCGACTTGTCTTTATTTTTGTATGATTCAAAAATGTCCAGTGTAGCACGATTTGCTTTGTCTCCAATGGCATGCACACAAAGTTGCATTTCATTGTCATAAGCCATTTGAGCTATCTTTTCAACCTCCGATACCTCTGTCGTATTTTGCCCATGGAAATCTTTTTTATCTGAATAAGGCTCTAACAGCCAAGCACCATGTGCACCTAAAGCTCCATCTAATTCTGATTTAACTGCTCGACAAGTATAAAAGCCATCTCCTACATCTAGCATTCTTAAATCACTAAGCTTATTTTCCATTTCGGCTGCACTATGTCTCACCATAACCCAAAGTCTTAGATTATGCTCTCCATTTCTAGCCATTTCCTCATACCATTTTAGTTCATGAAACTTTGAGCCCGCATCTTGAAAAGAGGTTATCCCCTTTGAAAGACATTCTTCCTCAGCAATTTTGATGGCATCTTTCCATATTTCTTTTCTCTTTTCTTCTGGCATCTCATTGAGATACTCTTGATAAGCATTTCGGATTGGCGTCATGGCTCTTTCTTCAAATACACCAATAGCTTCTCCACTATTATTCCTAATGATTTTTCCTCCAACTGGATCTGGTGTTTCTTTATTTACACCCGCAAGTTCCATAGCTTTTTCATTGGCGAAAAGTGAGTGGCCGGAAGCATGAATAAGAATTACTGGGTGATCCTTGGATAGCTCACTGATGGAAGTATGTGTTGGGTATTTGCCTAGAGCCTCCTCCGGTACTTTCGTAAATTTTTCTTGATGCCAACCTCTTCCATAAATCCATTCTCCAGGCTCTGTTTCACTAATCTTTGCATCGACTTTTGCCGTTATTTGTTGCCAAGAAGTGTCAGCCAAAAAATTTAAATTTTGCAAACTTTTGCCCAAGCCAGAATAATGGCCATGTCCTTCAATAAAGCCTGCCATTAAAAATTGACCATTCATATCATGAACTAAAGTATTTTCTCCTTTGTGAAGTAAAAGATCTTCAGTTGTTCCAAGCATGCTAATCTTACCATCCTTAACACCAATGGCATCATAGGCGACTTTTTTTTCAACTACTGGATAAATTTCTGCGTTGGTATATATACTATCAAGAAAGTTCTTTTCTTCTCCACATCCAGCTAGGCATAAGCAAGAAAATAACAGTAAATTTTTGAGGTACTTGGTAATGGGTTTCATTTTATAAAATATCTTTGAACCAAGATAATCAACCATATGTCAAAAAACATTTTAGAGTTACAAAAATTTTACTCCTCAGCTCTTGAAAAGGTGAACTTACCTTCGATTACCCCCAATTTATATGATCCCGTCCACTATATATTAGGTATAGGAGGGAAAAGGATTCGGCCAGTTTTAGTCTTAGCTGCTTATAATTTATACGGAGAAAATTTTGATGAGGCAATTCCTGCTGCTCATGCTGTAGAATATTTTCATAATTTTTCTTTGATGCATGATGATATAATGGATGCTGCCGATCTCAGAAGGGGTAGCCAAACTGTTCATAAAAAGTATGATCTAAATACTGCCATTCTTTCTGGAGATGTCATGTTGATCAAAGCCTATGAATTCCTTGAAGCTTATCCTGCAGACTTGCAAGTAAAGCTATTTAAATTATTCAATGCCACTTCCGTAAAAATTTGTGAGGGTCAACAAATGGATATTGACTTCGAGACAAGAGATGATGTTAGCATAACAGAGTATCTTGAAATGATAACAAAAAAGACTGCTGTACTCTTAGGTTTGGCTCAGCAATTTGGAGGACTAATTGGTGGTGCTTCTGATGTGGATTCTAAGCACCTCTATGGCTTTGCAAAAAATATGGGAATAGCCTTTCAGGTTCAGGATGATGTTCTGGATGTTTTTGCCTCAAGCCTTGATTCAGGTAAAACGGAAGGAGGGGATATTTTACAAAAAAAGAAAACTTATCTATATCTGAAATCTCTTGAATTACTTGGTGAGCAAGATGCTGAAAGATTGAAATATCTATATTCTGATCAGGATGAAATTGGGGGAACAGAACTTGTTGAAGAGGGTAGAGCTTTGATGAAAGACTGTCATGTTAAAGTCTATGCGCAAGAACTGAAAGAAAACTATCAGCAGCTTTCATTTTCACATTTAGACTCAATTTCAGTTGAAGATTCTAAGAAGGAAGTATTGCGAACTTATGCTACGCAATTATTGAACAGAACTAGCTAGAAATCAAAAAGTTCATCTAGCAAGGCAGCTCTAGTTGTTTCATTATAATTGCTGGTGCATAGCTCACCGGTTCCAGGCTCCATTATGCTTAAGCAAATATTGTTTGGGTCAGAAGCAGTAGTATGAGGTCTATTTAAAACGCAATGACCAAGTTCATGGTACATAACATATTCTTTTTCGAGTTCAGTAGCCAACTTCCAATATACAGGATCTACTGCTATAGACTCATTGTTGCCATTTTCATCTCTTCTACATCGACCAATGACTGAAGGATCTGAAATATTTTCAAACTGTACGAGAATCCCAAGCGAGTCAATTGATAGATCGAAATCTCTATCATTGGCTTCAAGAATAAAACTCTCAATATAGGGAAGCAAATCAGGATCAATATCCGGTTCTACCTCTTCTTGACATCCAAAGAATAAAAGAGAGACAGTTGCTACAAAAAGTACAGAGTAAAAATATTTTGCCATTGAATTAAATCTTATGAAAACATAACGCAACAAGACTTGAAATAGTTGTCAATTGTTAGTATCAAATCTATGAAGAAAATAGCCAATAGTCAAAATAATGAAGGCAGCAAGGTGAGTATACATGGCGCCCTGATGACTAATGTACCCAGTATTTAACATACCATAACATTGAAAGGTGATAAATAATTGGAATCCCATTGCCAATAGATAAAACTGAAGAAAAAGCTTAGAATGTTCTTCAACAGACAGATATACAAACAAATATGCAAGCGAAAAACTTATTGCAATCAAGCTATATAGCTTGATAATCGGAAAAGCCAATGTTTGCGGGGTTCCTTGATAATATAATAATTCAGGGTAAAAGAATAGAATCAGACCTCCAAGCCCTTCAATGATAATATGCGCTAAAAGAAACTTCTTCATATTGCAAAGTAAAGCTTAGCTAATAATAAAATTGTAATTTCGTCACATGAATTCTCAAAAGAGGCAAGAAAAAGAGTCAGCAATAATAGATGCAGCCGAAGCTGTGTTTCAAGCTGTTGGATTCAAAAATGCAAAAATGGATGATATAGCAAAAGCCGCTGGTATCACCAAAGTTACTTTGTATTCTTATTTCCAAAGTAAAGAAAATCTATATCTAAGTATTTCTTACCGAGCTGTAAATCTACTTACTAAGAGTTTTGGTGATATAGTTGAGAGAAATCATCACAAACCAAGATTGGAAGTGGTGCTTCAGATTGTAGAATCCTTTATGGATTTCTGCTCGCAAAATTTTCTATACTCAGAAGCATTGCTAGATTACTTCGAAATGAATCGTTCTAGTGATTCAGGAAAAGATGAGTCTAAACTTACTGAAGCAGTTATTCAAAGCAATTATTACAAACGTATCCAAGAAATACAAAATGAACCTTTTAAGATATTGGCAAAAGAAGTTGCCAAGGGACAAAATGAAGGTAGCATTTTGATGAAAGTAGATTCAATGCTTTACACTTTACATGCTTGGACTGCCTCCCTTGGATATATCAAAATCATCAATTCTACAGGGACGCCTACTATCTTTAATATAGATCTAAGCAAGTTGAAACAAATGAACTTGAAGTTGGCGGAACAAATTTTGCTTGGTAAAATAGAATTGGGCGAGGGTCCGATATGATTGTGTCTTAGGCAGCGAGAATGAGTATTCTGTCGTATTTAAGGTACACATCAAGAATCAAAACAATGAACCGCATTCCAACTTTTCAATTGGCATTTTTACTTTTTGCCTCACTATTTCTATCTACCAATGCTATTTGTCAATACGTAAGTTTTGAAGATCCAAAGCTAGAAGCTTTCATGGCAAGAACAGCAATTACTGAAGTAGATGGAGATTTTCAAAAAGTAGATTCAAACGATAATGGGCGAATCGAAATATCAGAAGCAGAATTTTGTACAAATCTAACATTCTATACAACAGAATTTATTAGCAATCCAGGTGTTAATGTAACAACTGATTGGGCTACCTCAATTGGCGGAATAGAATTTTTTAAAAATATTACTGAGTTAACAATTAATTGTCCTGCAAAAATTGGATACTCTGATCTTAGTTCTCTTACCAATCTGGAAAGATTGGTGATAAGCACAGGAAATCCGGCTTGTTCAGGAACAACAGGTGACTTTGTGCTGGATTTAACCGGACTCACAAATCTTAAAGAAATAGATTCTAAGGGCTTTGTCAAAGATATCATTTTGGATGGCTGTGATAACTTAGAGAAGTTTCATTTTCAAGGAGCATGGCAATTTGGCAATAATATCTTTCAAGGTATTTTGGATTTAAGTAACAATCTTACAATTACTGATCTGAAATTGGAGGGTTTATTTGATGAAGTGATTTTAGGTAATAATTCTAATATTGAAAGATTTGTTAGTACAGCTATTATTAAGAAAATGGATTTTAGAGGTCTTGAAAATCTTAGATACATAGATATTGGGAATTCAATTGAAATTATTGTCCAAGACCTTCCCTTGTTGGATACCTTGATAGTAAAAGACAACGATTTAATTGGAGATCATCATTTTAAAAATCTACCCAATCTTAAATATTTAAAAATAACTGGCTTTACTACAGAGGGATTAGGAACTATATGGACTTTAGAAAATATGCCAAGCATTAAATATGTATCCATGCTAGCTGATTCCTCAGTATTTAGAATGGTAGGAGACTTCCCCAATTTGGAAGAATTATGGCTCAGGCAATTTGCATTAGAGGATCAAGAAAAAATCACCAATATTTCATCACTCCAATCATTAAGCTTAAGTGAGTGCGGCATTAACGAAATTGATCTGCAAAATCTTCCATTGCTAAAATCTTTGAGTTTATTAAATAACAATCTAACTGATATAGATCTAATGGGTTTGGATGAATTAGAACAGTTGTATTTGAGTGGTAACAAAATAGTTACCATGGACCTTCATGATTTGCCTTCATTAGAGAACTTTTCTATAAATGGTACAGAAGAATTGAGAGAAGTCAATCTTTCAAACCTTCCTAATTTGATTCGATTAGATCTATCTAATACATCCATTACAGAGTTGAAACTAAATCAAATTCCTACACTTGAAAGGATCGCTGCCAATAACTGTGACATCAGCTTATTTGAAAGTGATGAATTACCAAATTTAGAATCTTTACGTCTTGAAGGTAATAGTCTCACAAGTTTAAACCAAAACAACTCACCAAAGCTTGGCTTTTTAGATATAGCATACAATCAAATAGCTGATATCGAGTTTAATAATTATAAACAACTCAAAAGTTTAGATGTGAAAGGAAATTTGCTGACAAGCTTTGTTGTTTCAGATTTTCCAGATTTATATGAAATATATATTGGCGAAAACTTAATTACGAATGTTGAAGTGGTTAATTGTCCATCACTGTCAGCCTTTTTTGCTAATAATAACCAAATTGAAAAGCTAGATTTATCTACAAGCCTTGGACCAACATCTTTGCTTTCTATTCATAGCAATCCACTAACTTATCTAAATATAAAAGATAATGTTAGATTTTCAACTTTCCATACAGTGAATGACAGTCTTTACATTCCAGAGGGCTTAAGAATTTGTGCCGATGAAAGCGAGCTTTCAAGAATTGCCCCAATTTTAGAAAATTCTGAACTAGTAGATTATAGTGTTAGCAGCTTTTGTCCTTTGAATGATGAAGAAGCTTTTTTTGCACTGGTAGGAACTGTTAAAGTAGATGTTGACAATAATGGCTGTGATGATACTGATCAAAATATCGGTAGGTCTAAGTTTTTGCTTGAAGGGGCA
>CALHKJ010000187.1 GCA_938033975.1 uncultured Saprospiraceae bacterium
CAATACCGAAAAGCATCTTGAAGACCAATTGGATGTTTTGACCTTTGCAGTGATCAATATGGATGATTTTGCAGTCAATCGTATACTTGATAAGTACATTGATGATTTTGGCTTTGAAAAAACCATGGATCTCCTCATCAATCCTTTTTTAGAAAAACTATCAACTCTTTGGGTTACTGGGACAGTTAAAAGTGTCCATGAAAGTTTTATAAGTGAAATATTAAGACAGCGAACAGCAGTCGAAATTAAAAACCTCAAAACCTCTGATCCTAATATGCCCAAAATAATGCTCTACCTTTCTGATGCTGAAAAGCAGGAATTGAGCATGGTATTTCTACAATATATTCTAAGATCAAAAGGACTAAATGTTACCATTGCTGGATTCGATCTTAGTATTAAAGATGTTCTAGATGCTTATCAAGTTTTAGAACCTGAATTTATCTACACCATCATCAATCAAAATCTAATTGACCATAACATCAATACCTATATAAATTACCTAGCAAAGTCCTTTGGTGAAAGTAAATTTATTCTTTCTGGCTTTCAGGTAAGGACAGTATCCAAAGATCTTCCAAACAATTGTATCAATTTAAATGACTTGGATTCTGTTATTGATTATTTTACAACAGTATCAAAGCTTGACATTTAAGCTATTTAGCCTAATTTTGTAACATGTTTCCAGAATACGATGTAATTGTTGTTGGTGCCGGACATGCAGGCTGTGAAGCCGCTGTAGCTGCCGCAAATATGGGTGCTAAGGTCCTACTTGCAACCATGAATATGAATACTATCGCCCAGATGAGCTGCAATCCAGCCATAGGAGGAGTTGCCAAAGGACAAATAGTACGTGAAGTTGATGCTTTAGGCGGTTATACAGGAATTGTAACAGACCATACAAGAGTTCAATTTCGTATGCTCAATAAATCAAAAGGGCCTGCCATGTGGAGTCCTAGGGCACAGAGTGACCGGATGATGTTTGCTGCCAAGTGGAGACAGATGTTAGAAGAAAATGAAAACATTGATTTCTGGCAAGAAATGGTCAAAGGCCTTGTTGTGAAAAATGGAGTTTGTGTTGGAGTAAAAACAGGAATTGGACTAGAGATTCCTTCCAAGTCAGTTGTACTAACCAATGGAACATTCCTAAATGGTTTGATTCATATCGGTGATAAAAATTTTGGAGGTGGAAGAGCAGGGGAGAAAGCCGCAACAGGTATTACTGAACAATTAGTAGGCTTGGGTTTTGAATCTGGAAGAATGAAAACTGGAACTCCTCCAAGAGTCGATGGCCGAACATTGGATTATTCAAAAATGGAAATCCAGAAAGGAGATAAAGATCCAGCTAGATTTTCTTTCACTGACACACCAAATTTGCAGAAGCAAATTCCTTGTCATATAACTTATACCAACACCAATGTTCATGAATCACTGAAAGAAGGATTCCACAGGTCTCCAATGTTCAACGGAAGAATAAAAGGTCTTGGTCCAAGGTACTGTCCATCTATAGAAGACAAAATCAATCGATTTGCCGATAGAGATAGGCACCAACTTTTTGTAGAGCCAGAAGGTTGGAATACCTGCGAAATTTATGTAAATGGTTTTTCATCATCCCTACCAGAAGATGTACAATACAATTCTTTGAAAAAAGTACCAGGTTTTGAAAACATGAAAATGTTCAGACCAGGCTATGCCATTGAATACGATTTTTTCCAACCTACACAATTAAAGGCTAGCCTAGAGACGCGTCTTGTATCTGGACTTTTCTTCGCGGGACAAATAAATGGCACAACAGGATATGAAGAAGCTGCTGCCCAAGGATTGATTTCTGGAATCAATGCTGCTCAACATGTCTTTGATAAAGATCCATTTATACTAAAAAGATCTGAAGCTTATATCGGTGTACTAGTTGATGATCTGATCAACAAAGGCACCAAAGAGCCTTATAGAATGTTTACATCTAGAGCCGAATTTAGAATTTTACTTAGACAGGATACGGCTGATCTTAGACTTACTCCACTGGTCAATGCTATTGGAATGAAGCATCTTGAAGAAAGGATGGAAAAGATTGAAAAGAAAGAATCAAGTATAAAGGAGATTCAGAAATTTTTTGAAAACAGAAGTATTTCTCCAGATGAAATAAATCCTTTCTTAGAATCAAAAGGATCAAAACCTATCAATCAAAAAGTTAAACTCAAAGGAATTTTGTTGAGACCAAATATTGGAATACCCGAAATGAGAGAATTTGTTACAACAGTTGATTCTGATCTGGAAAAATATGATCCAGAGACATTACAGACTTCCGAGAATACAATGAAATACGCTGGCTATATTCAAAAAGAAAAAGAAATGGCGGACAAGATGGATCGACTGGAAGGAGTAAAACTAATGGAGGATTTTGAGTACAATAGCATTACAGCTCTTTCCGCTGAAGCAAGGGAAAAACTAAATGAAATAAAACCAAGGACAATAGGTCAAGCAAGTCGTATAAGTGGCGTTTCTCCTTCTGATATTTCTGTACTCTTAGTCCATGTAGGAAGATGAAACATCAGAATGCATGTATAAAATGTAACGCAGTTGACATTAGAAAAATTAAAGGCAAAAGACCGATGTCAGAACCTTATAACTTTGCAAAAGTTAGCGCCTTTAAAAAGATCTATATTACCCGATATGTATGTGTTTCTTGCGGTTATTCGGAAGAATGGATAGACAGAAAGCAAGATTTAGAATATTTGGCAAAAAACGCTGAAGAACCAGATGATTTTTCCAACTTTGTATGACATTATAATTTTGACCTAATCTGTACGATCATGTCCATATTCATTAGCCTTTTACTGTTTTTATTCCCCCAAAGCACTGGCCAAATAAGTAACGATATCACATTGAGTGCTCAGGAAACGAAAGCAATCAATGAATATGTGGATTATTTTAACGAATCAATACATGGAATGTTGATCGTTCATCGACTGCTTGAAAACAATAATCAGGACATAAACAAATACGTTGATCTCGACGGCTATCAAATCAACTTTTACACCAACAACGATCTTCCAAGAAATATTTTTGAAGATCCAGAGCAATGGTTTTATGAAGTCAGCCCAGAGACCAGGTTCAAAAATCTGAAGGCCGTTGAAGCATATTTACCCTCAGCAATAAAAACGGATCTAATCAGTCAAGCTAATACCATTCAATCTATCTGTACTTCCGTAAATGATATTCGTTTTGAAGTGGAAGATTACATTGATGGAAATGATCTTACCGAAAGAGAAAAACTGTACGGCGTCTATGAATTGCTTGAAAAGGCAGTAAATTATTATGATGAATTTTATATCACGCAAAGTAATTTTAGAAAGTCTATCAAGCCATATGTAGAAAGCGCTATCAAAGACAACCAAGCAGATGGATTTTTTAATATGTATCGATCTTTTATTGATCTTCATACAGATAGCAAAAATATTCTTTATGCGCTTCGAAATAAAGACGGTGCTCAAGTTTCAATGTTGAATGATAAGCTCAAGTCAAACTTTGAAAAATTTGAAGCAAAAATAAATAGCCCAGAATACGCATCTAAATACAAAAAGAACTTACAATACTCTACCATCCAGTCAAAGGTTAAAGATGTCATCAAAGCAGCAGATGATTTTGAACAAGGAA
>CALHKJ010000188.1 GCA_938033975.1 uncultured Saprospiraceae bacterium
CCATATTTACCTTTAAAATCATCTATTGATTTTGGCCAAGAGTGAGGTAATTTTCCAGAGAAATTATAATCTCCAAATAAAACTTCTGCAACTCCATCACCTTCTGAACCTGGTAACCAAGCAGCAACAAAAGCATCAGAATTATTTATTTCAGGATTACACCACATTGGTCTTCCAGAAAGAAAGACAGATACAACCGGTGTTCCCCTATTTTTAAATTGAGATAGTTTATTTACATCAAATCTATTTGGACTAAAGTCTAGATTTTCTCTATCTCCTTGAAACTCTGCGTATGGATCTTCTCCATATATTGCTATGACAGCATCAACCTTTAATTTTTCATTTCCTGTTTCAGAATAAATCACTCTACCTCCTGCTTGTTTTACTGCTTCTTCAATACCATCATAAATTGTATTGGCATTTGGAAATTCATCATTAGCATGTCCTGTTCCTTGCCAAGATAAGGTCCATCCTCCACAGGCTTTTGAAATGCTATTGGCTCCATCACCTATTACCATAAATGTTTTACCAGCATCTAGTGGCAATAGTTGATCATTGTTTTTGAGAAGGACCATTGATTCTCTTACAGCCTGTCTTGCAATGGCTCTATTTTCGGGACGAGCTAGGAGGCTTTCATCTCCTGCGTTTTTACGTGTACTAGGTGCACCTTTGGTAAATATTCCTGAAGCAATTTTTACTCTTAAAATTCTTCTTACTGCATCATCCAATCGAGACATTGGAATTGTTCCATTCTTAACATGCTTCAATGTACTATTATACAATCCTTTCCAACTATCAGGAGCCATGTACATATCCAATCCTGCGTTCAATGATTGAGGGCAATCTGTATTGGTACAACCTGGCACTTGTCCATGACCATTCCAATCGCCAACCACAAATCCATTAAAGCCCAGTTGTCCTTTCAAAACATCAGTCAATAACTCTTTGTCGCCGTGCAGTTTTCTACCTTTCCAACTTGAAAAAGAAGCCATTACTGTTTGGACACCAGCAGGTATTGCACTATAGTAGCCAGCCGCATGAACTTCATATAATTCTTTTTCACTTACAAGAGCATCACCCTGATCTACACCTTTTTCAGTTGCCCCATCAGCTAGGAAATGTTTAGCACTTGAGATTACTCGGCCATCGCTCATAAAATCAGCATCACCTACTCTACCTTGGAGTCCATATACAATTCGCTCACCATAAGCTTTCACGATTTTGCCATCTTCAGAAAAACCTTCGTAGGCTCTTCCCCATCGAGTATCTTGAGGAACTGCTAAGGTTGGAGCAAAGGTCCAGTCATGACCAGAAACAGTCAATTCTTCAGCAGTTATAGCTGCAATTTGTTCAATCAGATCAGGATTATTCATGGCTCCTAAGCCAATATTGTGGGGAAAAATAATGGCACCACTTAGGTTTGCGTGTCCATGTACAGCATCAATTCCCCAAATGCAAGGAATGGCAATTTCTACACCCTCAGGGTCGATGGATGCATTATAATATTTATCGGCCATTGTTAACCAAGACTTTGTATCGGCATATGGCTTTGGACCTGGAGCAGAATTACCTCCACTTAAAATAGAACCTAATCTATATTTCTTTACTTCTTCTGGTGTAATTGAACCGCTGTCACCTTGGATAACTTGACCTACTTTTTGCTCTAAAGTTAGCTTGGGTAAGATTTGATCTATTTGCGCTTCAATCTCCTTATCTAATGGTAAAGCTTTAAGGCTTGGCCAATCTCCTGGGTTTACAAGGTTCTTTGATTTCTCATCGATTACTTCCGAAGTTGTTTTTTGATCACAACTCAGAAACAATATAGGTGTAAGACAAAGTATGGATAGTAGTCTGATTGCTTTGCGCAAATGTGTTTTGGAATTCATAACAGCAGGTATTACAATAACTTGAATAATTAAGATTTTGGAAGGTAATTCCTTTTGTCATTTTTGACTATCTATATTCCAAATTAAAATTTGAAAAAATCCAATTTATTGATTTATACAAAAATTTTAAACTGCTGAAGATGATGATCTAAAAAGTGGTATAACTGGTATTTCTCTCATACTTAATTGAGGTTTGATATTATAGTCATAGGCAATTCGACAAAGCTGCAATGGAAACTGAATCGAATCTCTTAAAGTAATTTTTGAACCTTCTACTTCTTCCCACTTGCTCAAAGCAACCTCATTCAAGTATTGCATAGCATTGTTTTTTCCAAAGTGATTTTTCACTCTAATCAAAACTTCTACATCGAACAACCACTTTGAAAGAAAGCTATCCTTGAAAACTACTTTTGCAATTTCTCTTGAAAACACCTTAGCACCACATTGCGTATCTTTGATATCTAAGCCTACAATACTTTTTATAAACTTCCCAATAGCAAAGCTTGCAGTTTGTCTAAATTTTGATCTTTCCATTTCTAAGTCTTGATTGATTTTTCTTGAACCAATCACAACATCAAGATTTTTGTCTTCTAAAGTACCAACTAGGTTTTGGAAGTCATCAAAGCCTGTAGCCAAATCAGCGTCTACAAAACCAACATTCTGTACATTTGTATTTTTAATTAGATAATTTACTCCTGCTCTTACTGCCTCTGCTTTACCTCCATTTTTAGGCATATCATAAATTAAAAGTTGGGTCTCCATTCCTCGGTGCATTGAAAGCAATTTTTTCTGAAAGGTCTTTAAGACATCTAGTGTACCATCTGTGCTACCATCATTAACAAAACATAAGGTATACTTTGGATTTTTCTCAATGAAAGTCTGATAGTCTGATAATTTTAATCTTGCTTCTTCATTATAACATGGGATAATAATTCCGTTTTTCATTTCCTGCGTTTGTAGTTAATTAATACTTCAAAAGTGCAGGGAAAAGAGCCCATAAAAGCCCTATTTTCTAGGTCTAACTTGTATGCTTAGATTTTTGGTAGAGATGCTTCGATTTTTGTTTTTTACCCTTTTCAGCTTACTATTTTTAGATGACAAATAGCTTACATTTTACTTGCCCCAAAAGGTCTTATTCCTAATTCAGAGCGCTGTCATTCATAATATTTATCTTTGTCAACATTGCAAACGGGTAGTTCAAAGTCATATTATTACATAGCTCTAATCTTAGGGCTTATGTTCCATGGAACAATTTTGTTTTTCACATTTGAAAAAACATATGACGCCTATGTACACATGTTCTTTGCCGAGCATTATGCCTCTGGATGGTTTGAGTCTTGGAATGCAAAATGGTATACAGGGTTTACGATAACCAGCTATCCGCCTTTAGTCCATCAAATAGTAGCTCTACTTTCTAAACTTGTTGGATTAAAGCTAGCTTTCTATATATGGTCTCTTTGTGCAATTTTCTTGTTGGTAAGAGGAGTTTATAAGTTTTCTCTTATTTGGGTAGACAAACGTTCAGCAGGTATTGCAGCAATTTTGGCCGTTTTTAGCAGTTCAATAGTTGAGGCTCTACATATATTTGGGCAAGTTCCTAGTTTAACGGGTATTGCGTTCCTATTAAATGCTTGTCCCGAAATCTACAAATGGGTCAAACAAAGAAAGAGAATCAATTTTTTCTTAGCCTTGGCATTACTAACAGTAACCACTACTGCACATCATGTAAGCACAATTTTTGGAATGGTTTTCTTTGTGTTGCCAGTTATTGCAACAGCCATAATAGACCTATGTGCTGACGAGAATGGAGGAATTGAGTATGTAAGAATCAAACACTTTTGGTCAAAATGTATCAAAATGTTACCAAGGTTGATTGGTTTCGGGCTACTTGTAATTGCCATAACGGTTGTAGTTATATTTCCATATTGGTTTTGGTCGAAGACAGACCCAATCTCTCAAGTACCTATCCCACATGGATCTAGAGAAAACTTCTTTGTGGAGACCAATCTTGGAATAATGTTCTTTTTGATTCCTTGGGGGATGATGCTCTTTTTCTTACCATACCTGGTAAAAAGGATTTTTGTCAGAAGGAATATGTTTCTAGCTCTTTCCATTGGCTTAGCATTTTTACTTGGAACAGGAGGAACTACACCGATTCCAGAAATGCTGTTAGGAGAAACTGCCTTTAATATTTTGACCTTAGACAGATTTACTTTCTGGGCTACTGTCCTTTCATTGCCTTTTTGGGGTGCCTTTTTTAATCAATTGCTCCAGGGAGAATTTAAAGAATATCTGGTCAAAGTAGGAGGAGACAAACTCCACAAGTTTTTATTAGCATTTTTTAGTGTTGGAGTCATTTTAAGCAATGTCCTTGTTGTAAACATGGGCAACTTTAAGCCATTCCAACCAGAGTCTATTGATATCAAACCCATCACTAATTTTTTAAGCAGAGACCAACATAGCAATTGGCGATATCTGACCCTTGGCTTTGGAGATCAGATGGCTTGGCTTTCGGCTAATACCGATGCATTGACCGTTGATGGAAATTATCACTCTGCTAGAAGATTACCAGAGTTGACTACTAGAGCAGTTGAAAGATTGGAAAATGCCAAGTATCAAAAGATGGAAGGCATTGGTGCTTTGAAAGACTTTCTTGTAACACCAGAAAAATATAATCTTAAGTATGTCTTTTCAAATGACAAATTCTATGAACCCGTCCTTCATTTTAATGGATGGACCAAGGTTCAAATCTTAGAAAACAATATTGTTGTTTGGGAATACCCTGATGTACCTCCTCTCCAAAAATATTTACCTTCCAAAAACATTCCAAAGCTGCAAAGATTAATGTGGGGTGTTTTACCGCTATCATTTTTCCTTCTAGCACTAATAATCTACTTATTGTCTAGAACAAAGTATCACGAAAAGGAAGACTGGGAGTTACTAGCAAAAGAAAGTTATTACGAAGGAAGTTTTAATTGGACCAAATTAATGGCTTGGGTCATTTTGTTAACTATAGCTTCCTCATTTTTGATTATTAAAGACAAGCTATTTAATAACATTCAGTCGAATCCTGAAAATCTTGCACTTGCCTACTTTGATGCACTTGACTTCAAAATGTTTGAAGAGGCATATGCTCTTTTAGATCCGAAAACAAAACCAGACTTTGATCAATTCATGCTGGAACTATCAATTGAAGATGGAATTTTAGCTTCATTCTCAAAGTTAGATAGCATCGCTTTTAAGGTGGACAAAAGCTCAAATGAGGCCAAGGTCATGGTGGATGCTAATTGGGTAACTTCACTGCATACATACCAAAGTCAGCACCAACTAAAGATGGTAAAAAGAGGTTCTAAGTGGTATCTAAAAAAAGATGAATTTGAAAGAAATATTCCTGCTAACCAATTCTTCAGTCTTCCAAATTTAGATTTTAAAAATCAAGGAAGACGAAAGGCTAAGATAAATGAAACTGATAAGGAGGATGTCTTGGATAGACCCGAAGTACATATCATACAGTCCCAATTAATCAAAAAACAAGATCAACACTTTGTAGTAGGTTCAATACAAAACATTGACAATGTTCCAACATTTATTTCTCTTGAAGCAGTTTTATATGATGACAAAGGAAATGA
>CALHKJ010000189.1 GCA_938033975.1 uncultured Saprospiraceae bacterium
ACAAGAAATTATCAGCTTTAGATAACATCTCTTGTGGTACCTGTCATGCGCAAGAATTTTCATTTGCAGATAATGTTTCGCAATCTGAGGGAGTGAACAATCTTACCAAAAGAAATTCTATGCAGTTAAATGATATTGGATGGACAGATAATAATAGTTTCTTTTGGGATATGAGTGAATCCAATTTACATGAGATGATCACCTTGCCTTTAAAGGATGAAAATGAAATAGGAGCAGATATTAATGAAGTAGCTATAAAATTATATTCAACCGATTATTATCCTGAATTATTTACAAACGCTTTTGGTTCTCCTGAAGTTGATGAATCAAAAATTGTAGATGCCCTTGTTCATTTTATGAGCTCCATGACGACCTTCAATTCAAGATTCGATGATGAAGCCGCTAAAAATTTCATAGGATTTACTCCAGCAGAAAGGAATGGCCTTAATCTTTTTGCAACAGCATGTGCTGAATGTCATACGCAAGGAAAGACAACAGAGGATGAGTTAAGCTCCTTGGAAGTGATAGATTTGAATCCTTCTCATTTTACCAATGGCTTACCAGTACTTGATGAAGAAGATTTGGGAGCAGGTGCTTGGGCTCCAGGATATGAAAGATTATTCAAGGTCCCTACCCTACGTAATATTGCATTGACAGGTCCCTATATGCATGACGGAAGATTTGAATCATTGGAAGAAGTCATCAGACATTACAGCGAAGATGTTGAAGGCAACACATGGCAAACGATTATACCTGAAGGAGGGTTTGGTTTTACAGATGCTGAGCAAAATAACTTGTTAGCCTTTCTAAACACTCTCACTGATAAAACTTTCATCGATGATATAAAATTCTCAAATCCATTTGAGCCTCATGTTCCAATTTTTGGTGAAGAAGAGGAAGAGAAAGAAATTACTCTCATTAATACCTTCGACAATATGCTTATCAGGCCAAATCCAATGGGTGATTTTTCCATTATTGAATTTGATAGTCATCCTGACTTAAAAACTAAAATGCGGATTCTTGATAATCAAGGCAGACAGATATTTACGGAAGTAATCACAGGTGGATCTTACCAATTAAACAAAGATAGGTTCGGATCTGGAATATATTTCTTAAAATTTGAACAAGGCGAAAAGACATCAACCCACAAGTTGATTGTGCAATAAAAGTAAAACAAAGGACTGGGGTTTAAACTCCAGTCCTTTTTTGTTTCTCTATAATTGAGATTAAAATCAAGAATCATAAAATGCATATAATTGTCATTATTGTTCCAAAGAATTCAAAAAATATTATTTGAAACTTCAGATGAAATCATAAATTCGACTTTTAATTTAAAATCAGATTGAAAAGGTCATTGAGATGTATAAAATTGTTTTTCTAAGTTTTTTAGCGTTTATATTATTAATTGCATGTGATAGTAATGAACCAGCTGATAACTCGATACCAGTTGTACAAGCAGAAACATCATTCTCTGTCATAGCAGAGCAAGACATTATCTATGCAAATGGACTGAGTCACGAAGGAACGAATAGTATGATAAACATTGAGAAGCCTCAATTTTTAGACATTTACTATCCCGATAATAATATTACCAACCGTCCAGTTTTTATGTTTATCCATGGTGGAGGATTTCAGGGAGGAACAAAAACAAAACCTGAAATAATAGAAATGGCCAATTACTTTGCCTCTAGAGGATGGGTTTTTGCTTCCATTGATTATAGAACTACAAGTGACTTTCAAGGATCAAATTTTACAGGAATTGCTCCGCAGGAGTGGATTGATTTCACTATGCAAAACGCTACAACTCCTGATGAAGCACGGACAAGTATGGCCATGTATGCTGCCCAAAGAGATTGCAAGGCCGCCCTTCGCTGGATGGTAGCCAATTCAGATACCTATCAAATGAACACTAACTTTATAACAGTAGGAGGAGCATCCGCAGGAGCAATTACTACCATTGCTCTTGGAATTTCTAATCAAGAAGACTTTACAAATGAAATTTCTATCGATGATGACCCTACTCTTTCTACTACCAATCCAAATGAAAGTTATGTGGTTAAAAGTATGGTTGATTTCTGGGGTAGTAATGTAAAGTTGGAAATTTTTGAATTGGTATTTGGATTGGATCCTTATAATAGTAATGACCCCGAACTCTTCATTGCACATGGCACACTGGATCCAACTGTATTGTATTCAGAAGCAATTGAATTAGATAGTATTTACAACTCGCTCGGAATCTACAACGAATTAGTTCCTTTAGAGGATGCAGGTCATGGTCCTTGGACAGCTACCGTTGCCGGCAAAAATCTTTTTGAGATGACTTTTGATTTTCTTGTTGAAAGACAAAATTTGAGAGTCGAATAAATGACTACCAATCTCCACAGTTAGCAAAAACATAATTTACAATTCATCCGAAAGCAAAAAATAAAAACAAGTGCCTTTTCCCATCTTTGATTCTGCCCAAATTTTGCCTTCATGTAACTCTACAATCTTGCGACAGGTAGAGAGACCTATACCTGAACCACTATATGTATCTTGACTGTGGAGCTTCTTAAAGGGTTCAAAAATGTTTTTGAGATTTTCTTCTTGAATTCCTATACCGTTATCCTGAAAAATAAATTTCCACGCTGCTCCAATCTTCTCTACAGAAATAGTAAGAACAAGAGGGTCTTCTTCTTTTCTAAACTTGATCGCGTTAGAAATTAGATTTTGAAAAAGCTGGTTTATTTTTACCGGAACAACTTGAATGGTTGGCAAATCTTCGCAAAGAATGTTGGTGTTTGTTGTATGAATTGATTCAAATAAACTTTCTTTCACGCTTGACAACAGTTCATTTAAATCTGTTTCAACAAAAGAATTTGTATCAGAATCGATACTGGCGTAATTTAGCATATCGGAAATAAATACATCCAGATTATTAGAGCCATCTATGATATACTTCATGTATTCTTCTGTCCGTTCATCGTTCCAAGAATTTTTTCCCAAATGTCTCTTTAACAATTGTGAAAAACTTGCGATAGTGCGCAAGGGACTTTTTAGATCGTGTGAGGTAGCATAAGCAAATTGCTCCAATTCTTGATTCTGTTGTGCCAACATATGTCTAGCTTCTTCTAAAACTCTATTCTTTTCAACTAAAGACTGTTGGGCCGATTCCAACAATGTAGCCTTTTCGAAGGTTTTCTGTTGCTCCCGCTTGACAAGTTCTTTTTGTTCTTTAAGTTCTTCAATAATTAAATCATTGCCTTTTTTGAAAACCGCTAGTATCATTGCTACATATAAGTACAGTCCAACTACGGCAATTAGATAAAACTCAGGAGTTCTTAGAACTGTTCCGAATGAGCTTTCCGGCAAATTCACTTCTAAGAAATAAAGTATAACTGCGTAAGCTATTATAACACCTGTCCAAATAACACCTGATCTTAAATTTGCAAAACAAAATGCAACTGTAGGAACAAGTATTGACCAAAATAAACCTAAATAGAAAATTCCACCTGAGTTTATAGCATCAAGCACTTGTGCAATAAAAAAACCACATGCTATTGTATTACCAACATATACAAGATTTGCATTCCGCTTCAAACATAAAAGATAAATGCCACCAAAAAGTAAGGCTAGAAAAAAAACTCCTGTAGTGTTAAAATGTAGAAACTGATTTAAAAGTATCAGAAGTAAAAGCAAGAAGTTTCCAAATAAAACAGAATAAATAAGTACATAGGTTTTGTATTTCTCTTCTTTAGTCTCAGTACTATTCTGAGGAAAGGTCTTACTAATGTATGAATGTACAAGGCTTACAAAATTTGTATTACTTGGATATTGTTCTGTAATCGAAGCCATCTTAGAATGTTTTGATTGATTAAGCTAGCTAAATTACAAAATTGTGGAGATATAGGCTATACCTAAGTCGTTTCAAACTATTTGTAATAATTCAAAGGCAAGTTACATTGCAAAAATAACGGTTCAGCTTTCAAGATTTTATTCTTCAGAAACTAACGAATTATTATTTTTTCATTTCCAATGATAGCATTTTGGTCATTTCTTATGTTTAAGAAATAAATTCCAGGAGATAGACTTGTCTTGTCCAATTCAATACTACTCTCATATGAATCAGTAATTTGATTTCAAACTATTGATCAAGTACCTAAATGAAATTCCATTAAGTGTTTTATGTAACTCATTTTTTACACCCAATTAAAAAATGAAGAACACAAATTGAAATTTAAGCAATTAATAAAGCTAACAAAGAAGTTATTAAAGCAGTCTTATTTAAAATCATTAAATTGGTGACACAATTTAAATTCTAAAACAAACATCAAAAGCGTACATGCAATTATTTGTAGAAAATGAAACTTCGCAACTTGAAAGTGTAGTATTAGGTATTGGAATAGATAGAGGTACTCCAAGAGGAATCAATCCAATGATAAGAAAACACTTAAGAGATAACACTTACCCCAATGAAACAGATATCTGCAGAGAAATTAAAACCTTTGAAACTGTTCTAAAACAAAATGGAGTTAATGTAATTCGACCTAATAACTTAACTGATCTAGAACAAATTTTTACAAGAGATATTGGATTTGTAATAGATGATAATTTCTTTATTTCAAACATGAAACATGAAATAAGAAGTGGGGAGCTTAAAGGTATACACAATATTCTGGAAGACATTTCACCATCAAAACAAATTAGTATACCGAAAAAGGTAATCATTGAAGGAGGTGATGTAATCTTACATAATGAATTTGTATTTATAGGCTTAGGAGATAGGACAAGTCAAAATGCTGTTGAATTTATTCAAAATATACTACCCCATAAAACTGTGATTGGTTTCGATATGATTGTTGATCAAAATTCTGCCGATAAAAATATTTTGCATTTAGATTGTGCTTTTCAGCCCATTGGAAAAGATGAGGCAATTATATATTTAGATGGATTTAAAAAACATCCTACAGCAATTTTAGATCTCTTTCCAAAAGAAAAATTAATTGAAGTGAATATGGAAGAGAAGAATCAAATGTTTCCTAATATATTTTCAATCTCCCAAAATAAAATAGTCGTTGAGAGAAATTTTATCAGGTTGAAAGATGAATTAAAAGAAAGAGGATATGAGGTCTTTGAAGTTGATTATAGTGAGACATCAAAACTAAGTGGACTGCTAAGATGTTCTACATTACCTCTAAAAAGAAAATCCAAATAATTTTTTATTAAAATGAAATTACTCCAAATAACAAGTCTCATAATATTTTGCAGCTTACTTTTTTCAATCGATGGAAGATCAGAAGTTTTGTTCGTTAGTTCTCAACAAGAGTTCAACACCGCACACAATAATTCTTCTGCCAACGATTCTATAGTCTGGAGAACAGGAACCTATACAAATATTCGTATGGATATAGATAAGGATAATCTCACCATAATGGCAGAAGAATTAGGGAGTGTTGTCATCACTGGAGTATCAAGAGTCAATATAGAAGGCAACCATATTCTATTTCAAGGCTTTCAATATTTGGGTGGAGCCATTGGAACTTTAGATGTAATAAATGTAACAGGGAGCCACGTAACGATTACTCAAATAAACATTAAGGATTACACTTGCTTTAAATATCTAAGAGTAAGAGAAGAAAGTCAATACGTTGATATCACATACTGTAATTTTGAGAATAGGCTAAATTTGGATGATCAAAATATCCTCTCCATACTTGTTGATAATGACAATCCCGGATATCATAAAATACAACATTGCTCTTTCAAAAATTTTGATGGGACTGGAAATGATTTAGGTATCGAACCTATAAGAATCGGAGTAAGTTCACAGGCTGATCATATAAGTAGATCCTTAGTGGAATATTGTTATTTCACTCAATGCAATGGTGATGGTGAAATCATCTCTAGTAAGGCAACTCAAAATGTTTACAGATATAATACTTTCGAGAATAACCCATTGGCCGAATTGGTTCTTCGTCATGGATCAGAGGCAATAGTCTATGGTAACTTTTTTATAAATGGCAAAGGTGGCGTGAGAGTCAGAGAAGGCTCAAATCACTATATCTACAACAATTACTTTTATCAATTGGATGACAGAGCTATTTACCTACAAAATGACGATTCTGATCCTTTGGAAAATATAAATATAGCATTCAATACAATAGTAGATTGTGCTGAAGTGATCCTTAGTGGCGATGGCAATGATCCACCAAGCAATGTAACCTTAGCCAACAATGTATTTGCTGATCCAATGGATGATGTTTTTGAAGAAGCAACTGGAGCAGAAACTTGGATTGAGAATATTGCATTTGGTGATCTAGGAATTCCACTTCCAACAAGTGGAATAATGGAAATAGATCCGGTCCTAGAAGAAAACAGCGAAGGCTACTTTGGCTTAAGCCAAAACAGTCCAGCTATCGATGCAGCACAAGAAGGATATGCTTTTCTACCAGATTTCATGGATATTGAAAATATAGATACTGAGCTTTTGTTTGATCTAATGGAACAAAATCGTCCAACATCAATAGAAGAAAAAGATCTCGGAAGCAATGAATATCCTCATTCTGTTGTGATTAGTCCAATAGCTACGGAAGAAAATACAGGCCCTGATTATAATACTTCTATTACTTTGAGTTCCCTGAGTGAGATTCCAAAGCTAAATAATTTTATCAAAGTACAGCCTAACCCAGTTTCAGACCTTCTGAATTTTGAAATTACTGTTGAAAATAGAGCTCAGCTTAAAATTGATATCATTAATTCGGAAGGAAGAGTTGTGGATACCATTTCTGAACAAACTGTTTTACCAGGCAAGATGAATTTTTCGAAAAACCTGAGCAATTTGCCAGCAGGCATATATAATATAATAGCTACCAGTCGAACTAATCAAAAAAATCAAGAAGTAATGCAAATGATAAAATTGGTGAAAATTCGATAAATTTATTTGAACAACTCCAAATTTATTTAATGGAAATCTCTGAATACAATGGAAGTAACTGAATTACCAAAAGACTTACATCTGAAAACAAATGCAGGAATTCAGTTATACGATTACCAGAGAACTCAAGGTATTTTAAAGACAAAAATAAATCTTTCCCAAAATACCATCAGCTTTTTAAGAAAGGGAACGAAAGAAGTAATTGGCAATGATAATATTGTAAAGATTACAAATAAGGATTTTGTAATTATGAAATCTGGGAATTGTTTAATGACGGAAAACATTTCAGATTCATTCAATTTGTACCATAGTATTTTATTATTTTTTTCAAATAATGACGTCCTGAATTTTTTAGAAAAGCATAAAAAATATTCAAGTCAAAATAAATTAAATAAATCCTTCTTCATCTTTGAATACGATCATTTTATTGAAAATTATGTGAAAACTTTAGAACACATAGTTATTCTACCTTACAAAATTCAAGAACAAATTTTAAAAAATAAGTTTGAAGAACTAATGCTATTTTTAACCCATAAGAAAGGTTTTGATTTTCTAAATGCAATTGTTGATAGTACAGATGAAAAGTTAAATCGATTAACTGCGATTGTCGAAAACAATAAATTGAATAAGCTTAATCTTGAAGAACTTGCGTTTCTGTCTAATATGAGTATTTCGACCTTTAAAAGAGAATTTACCAAGACTTATGAAATGTCACCCATGAAATGGTTTAACGAACAGAGAATGAACCATGCAGCGTTTTTACTTCAAACAAAGAATAAAAGACCTATAGAATTATATGAGGAAGTAGGCTACGAAAATCTATCAAATTTTGTTCAAGCTTTTAAGAAAAGGTTTGGTTTAACTCCCAAACAATTTCAATTGCAAAGTTGAACTTTTATCAATACTTTTTGAACAAATTGAACATTCCCTTAACTCAGATTTCATCCTAAGTTTGAAGTATTAATTCACAAAACAAAAAAATTATGTTTAAATCGAAAATTATTGCTTGTCTATTTCTATGTATCAGCTTTCAAGCATATAGTCAAAATACATTCACTTTGTTTAGTAATACGCTAGGAGGAAACGCAACTCAAATGGAAGAATTTAATGGCTTTGGATGTACTGGTGAAAATACCTCGCCTCAGCTTAGTTGGACAAATCCACCAGAAGGAACCAAAAGCTTTGCAATAACAATGTATGATCCAGATGCACCTACTGGAAGTGGATGGTGGCATTGGTTGGCTTTTGATATCCCTAGTGATGTCTCAGAGATAATCAAAAATGCTGGCAATCTTGAATCCAATTTGATGCCAACGGGAGTCATCCAAAGTATAACAGATTATGGAGGGTATGGATATGGAGGGCCATGTCCACCAGAGAATCATGGTATCCATCAGTACGTTATAACCGTTTATGCCTTGAAAGTTGATAAATTAAACTTAAGTAAAGACACCAACCCTGCCGTTGTAGGTTATTACTTGTGGAATAATACTATTGCAAAGGCAAGTATTGTAAGCTATTATGAAAGAAAGAAATAATTAGCTCTTCGAAATGTATTAACCTAGTCGGCTAAAAGATTATAAAATACAACAAGCTCACTTTTTTGACGAACCTAAAAAGCAGTTTTAAATTTGCACTTCCCAATTTGAGTCTATTCAATAAATATTTAAAAATGAGGAACATTTTAATAGTAATATTAATAGCTATAATTGGGGGGTGCAAACAATCCTCAGAAGAGAAATTTCCACAAAAAGAAGAAAATCATCCTAGCTTTTTTTGGTCAATAGGCTGGCATCCTAATCAAGATCAGTTTGTCGTCGGAGGTAACCAAGATACTTTAAGGTTCTTTTCTACAAGCAATTATAAGCTGCTACAAAACTACCCTTACAAAGGAACTATAACCAAAACTAAATGGCATCCTAGCGAAAACAAGTTGGCCATCTCGGTACAAGATGGAGTATCCGAATCTAGCATTTTAAATCTTGACAACAATGAAAGTACAATTCTAGATAGCGTCAGCAAAGAAGGTGCAAGAGCTATAGGATGGAATCATACTGGGAACTTATTGGCAGTAGGTGATTATGAAGGCTGCATATCAATATTTGACGAGAATGGAAATTTTCAAGAAAAAGTATATACTAATCAGAAAGGAATGATTGCTTTAGACTGGCACCCAAGTCAAAACTTAATTGCAGCTGTAGGCGATAAGATTACCATGTACGATTATGAATTAGATAGCCTTCGTACGATCAACGATAGAACTGAAGAAATTGAAGTACTTATGCTTTGTGTGGCTTGGCATCCAAATGGAGAATTCTTTGCAACAGGGGATTATGGAGATTTTGAATATCATTATCCACCTTTATTACAATACTGGAGTTACGATGGTCAATTAATTAAATCCATCAAAGAAAGCAAGGCGGAATACAGAAATATAAAATGGTCGAATGACGGGAAACTTTTAGCAACAGCCAGTGAAAAGATTCGACTTTGGAATAAGCAAGGTGATCTGGTATCAGCAGAAAATTCTGAAAATCTTCTTTGGGGAATTGATTGGAATGAAGATGGCACCAAATTGGTAGCAACCGATGGGGAAGGAAAAATTATATTTTGGGATAGTGATCTCAAAAGAATACAAGAGTTCCAATATTAAGCCAATACATAAATAGCATATAAATTTTTCCCTCGTCTGAATCTACTGTAGTATATTAATGGTTTTCAATACAGCTAGATTAATAAGAAGCTATCTACTAAAAATTAAGAATGAGCATCATAGATAAATTTCGCTTAGATGGAAAAACAGCCTTGGTTACAGGCTGCAAGAGAGGTATAGGTAAGTCAATGGCCATTGCGTTGGCAGAAGCAGGCGCAGATATTATCGGAGTAAGTGCTAGCTTGGAACCAACTGGCAGCGAAGTGGAGCAAGCAATCATTGCTTTGGGTAAAAATTTCAAAAGCTGTGCTTGTGACTTTAGCGATCGAGAAGCACTCTATACATTTATCCGAAAGGTAAAATTAGAAAATGAGTCAATAGATATTTTAGTTAATAATGCTGGTACAATTAAGAGAGCACCTGCTGTTGAACATGGTGACGAACTTTGGGATCATGTCATTGCTGTCAACCAATCTGCCCAATTTATTTTGACGCGGGAATTTGGAAAAGAAATGGTTTCAAAAGGAAATGGTAAGATCGTATTTACCGCCTCATTACTTACGTACCAAGGAGGAATAACTGTACCCGGTTATGCTGCGAGCAAAGGAGCCATTGGACAGATGACCATGGCTTTCGCCAATGAGTGGGCAGGAAAAGGAGTACAAGTCAATGCTATTGCACCTGGTTATATTGCAACCGACAATACCAAAAACTTAAGAAATAATCCTGAACGTGCTGAAGCTATACTAGCAAGAATTCCTGCTGGAAGGTGGGGAGAACCTGATGATTTCAAAGGCCCTATTGTTTACCTTTGCTCTCCTGCATCAGATTATATGAATGGAAGCATCATGACAGTAGATGGCGGCTGGATGGGCAGATAGTCCAGTATAAAATTCAAAACAAAAAATGTCAGGAATAGAAATTTCAGGTATAGAGTATTTTGTTATTGCAGGCTATTTGATCTTGACAATAATAGTCGGTCTTGTCTTCAAAAACTTCTCGGCCAATACAGACGACTATTTCAAAGGAGGATCAAAAGGAACCTGGTGGCTGGTTGGCACAAGTGCATTCATGGGGAGCTTTACTGCTTGGACCTTTACAGGAGCTGCAGGCATGGCTTACGAGGCAGGCTACTCAGTAATGTTTTTGTTCTTAGGAAGTTCCTTGGGTTATTTTATGAATTTTCTTTTCCTTGCTCCTTGGTTGAGGCAACTCCGAGTAACCACCCTACCTGAAGCTATCTCCTTGCGCTTTGGAGAAGCTACCCGTAATTTTTATGCATTATATGAGGTACCCGTCAGAATACTTTATTCCTCAATGGCTCTCTACAGTTTGGGAATTTTTTGCGCAGCTATATTTAATTATAACATCAATCATGTAATTATCCTTTGTGGTGTAGTAGTATTAATTTATTCCGCTACCGGAGGAAGATGGGCTGTTATGGCAACCGACTTTTTACAAGGATTGATATTAGTGCCCCTAACAATTGTGATCGCATGGATTTGCTTGGACAAATTAGGAGGCATCAATAATTTGTTTGAATCCGTAAAAGCTGCAGGACTGAGTGAAGAATATAAAATGGTCAACTCAGTGGAAATGTTTGCTGGAGCATACACCTGGGGTTGGATAAGTGCAATCATAGTCAAACAATTTTTGGTATACAATTCTCTCAATGCAGCACCCAGATACTTTTCGGTCAAAGACGGTCGCGAAGCTAAAAAGGCAGCGCTTCTCGCATCAGTTTTATTATTAGCCGGAAGTTTTATTTGGTTCCTCCCACCTATTACAGCTCGCCTACTCTTTCACGATACAGTAATGGCTATCGACATAAGTAAGCCAAGTGAAGCAAGTTATGCAATTGCAAGTATCAGTTTGTTACCTGTTGGATTAGTAGGAATGATTGTCGTTGCAATATTGACAGCGACGATGAGTTCGATGGATACAGGACTTAATAGCAATGTCGCCATTCTTATCAAAGATATTTACCCTAAGTTGTCTCGCATGCTTCGATGGCAGCCAAAAGATGAAAAGCAATTATTAAGGATAGGAAGATTATACACTTGGTTTTTAGGTGTCCTTATTATTTTGTTGGCCTTATATTTTGCCCAGCAAGAAGGCAAAGGAATCTTTGAGATCATGTTGGATGTGGGAGCCTTACTAGCTGTCCCGATCGCAGTACCACTTTTGTGGGGATTGTTCTTTAGACGCACACCTTCCTGGGCAGGATTATCATCCATAGGTTTTGCCTTTGCCGTTTCGTGCCTTGCCTTTTTCAAGGTACAACTGAGCAGTTTAGGATTTTCAGAAACGATCAGTCAGGGCTTTAATTGGAATTATCAACAAAAACTATTCAGTGTATTTGGAGCTGGCACACTAGGCTTTTTTATATCAATGTTATTTGCTCCAGCGAAAGATTCTGAGCACCGACAAAAGGTGGACAAATTCTTTACATTGATGAAGACACCGATTGATTTTGAAAAAGAAATTGGACAAGGAAATGACCTGAGACAGTTGACTGCCATCGGCGGATTTGGTGCTGCCATCACTTGTTTTATAGCCTTGCTCTTATTTATTCCTAATCCTCTAGATGGGCGGTTGGCTATCTTGAGTTTAGTTGTTGTCATAGGTAGCATAAGCCTATGGATGCTCAAGATGGGGAAACAGAAAAACAATAATTGAACATGGATTATTTATTGATAGATGATCGCTTAGACACCATCAAGGCACAACTCCATACTACACACAGTGAGCACTTCAATCGGCTTGTCGAGCAGTGTCGTCCATATTATAGTGAAGTCCTTGCCGTCAAACATCCGCCTACCAGCATCACCTATATGGGAATGGCTGCTGCCAATCTAAGCTTAGCCTATCGATTGACTGGCCAAGAACATTATTTGCTGGAAGCTAAACGATGGATTTTTACTGCGGTTGGGTATGATGTGTGGGGTTACGGATTTTTGGTCGATGTAGATTTGAGTGCTTCTTGGTTGCTATATGGCCTAGGACTTTCTTATGATTGGATTAAAGAAGACCTAACAGTTGATGAGCGCAAAAGCTTTCTTGATAAACTCATTCTTCAAGGAAACAAAATCTTCAACTATGGAGAGGAAAATAAAGGCAATTGTTGGTCAACTGATTATTGGCAAAACCACAATTGGATAAATTATACAGGTCTTCTTACAACTGCCTACGCGATTAGAGAAGAATACGAGGAAGCCGAACATTGGATTGACATCATTAAGGATAATTTTGAAACGGTGTTTAAGTATCTACCAGAGGATGGATCTAACTATGAAGGAACTGGCTACTGGCGCTATGCGATGAAATTCTTTTTGACTACCGCTCATCTCATTCGAAAGGACGGTGGTCCAAATTATTTTGAATCCGATTTTATTAAGAATACATTTTACTTCAGGCTGTATCAATCAGCCCCCAACTGGGAAGAGAATATTCCATTTGGTGATGTGCATGACAGACGTAGTTCCCACTCTATCTGTGCTTACTATAAGTTGGCAAGCGAGTGCCAAAATGAACATGCACAATGGCTTGCAGAATTGGTTAGAACCAAGTTCTTATTTAGAGAAGCTTCTCATAGTAAAATATTTCCGGGCATCCTTCCAGAAGCCTTCTTAGAACTATTGTGGTTTGATCCATCTATCAAATTGGAATCCCCAGACAAGCTTCCTTTGCATAAATATTTTTCCGATTTGGGATTGGTCGTTATGCGCTCGGGATGGGACCATGATGCTACTCATCTATCTTTCAAGACCAGTCCACCTGGTGGCCATAAGCAATGGAAATTGAGTTGGGAACTTAATAAGAAAAACAATTGGCGGACACGGAGTTTGACCCACTACCATGTTGACTTCAATCACTTTACACTTATACACCGTGGAGCTCTACTGGCTATGGACGAAGGTTACAATCGGACCTCAAGAGCAGAGATACACAATCTAATCACGGTAGACGGAAAAGGTTGTGTAGGTGAAAAAATTTGGGAAGAAGGAGATCTCAGCGACCCAGAAAGATTCGATTTAAACTGCAAGGGAATCCACAATGTTTGGCGTGATGTACCTGAATCTGCTATCGCCAAAATCGAAGCTTTCTCAGATAAAGATGGTTACATTTATGCAGTTGGCGAAACAAGTAAGATGTATGATGCTGAGTTGGAGCTAAGCCGTAATGCACGGCATATCATAAATAGTAAATTAGGTTATTTTATTATTCTGGATGAATTGGCAAGTACCAAAGAGCATACTTATACTTGGAGAATGCATTCCGAGAAACAAGCAAAAAAAATATCTGATATTCACTTTGAAATTCAGGATGGTAGAGCAGCACTTAATGTATTTGCAATGTTCCCTGAGAAAAAAGTGAGTGAGGTGGATGAGACTTTGATAGAAGAGATTATGACGCCTCAACGCCCAGATGATATACGACGCATCAGCCTACAAACTCTCAAGATTGAGAACTCTACTCCATCCAAAAACTTGCATTTCCTTCATGTCCTACAACCGAAGGCGGCTTTGTCAAATGAAGCTGATCAGCATCTTGTTATAAATAGAATTTCTACAGATAAATACGATGGTGTTGAGATTAAGTCTGCAGAGCATACTGAGATATTTTTATTCTCACATGAAGGCAACATACATTTTGAGGATATGGATGCTCAAGGCAAATGGGTCTCGGAGCTTAGAGATAAGGA
>CALHKJ010000190.1 GCA_938033975.1 uncultured Saprospiraceae bacterium
ATGGTGTAGGTGCTTTACAATTTGTAACAGTAAATTCTTGGTAGCATGATGTTGTATTCCCACATTGATCAGTGAAATTCCAAATAATACAATGAGATCCAATTGGGTAGTTTCCAGTAGCATCTGCAAGTCCTCCAAAACCACTCCTTGTAATATCTGTATCACCATCACAGTTTGCATCAATCTCGTATGACCACTCTAAATTTTCATGTAATGTACAATCATCAGTAGCACTCATCACAAGTGTTACATCACCTGTAGAACAATCTGGGTCGTACGTACAAACATTGATTTCAGTATCATTACAAACAATCTCAGGCCCTACATTATTATTTATTTTGATTATTTGAGTATGTGACCAAGTTATGAAGTTGCCATATGCATCTTCTTGACACCAATCAATAACAGTCCACTTTCTCAATATCTTAAAGCATCCTTGTTCTTGCTGATTATTGAAGTAGAAAACCTGATCTTCATAATTTGCTCCAACTAAATCACATGCATCTCCTAGGAACACAGGTGAACCAATAACATCTGGTTCGTAGTTAGCTGCATCAAAACAACCATCTCCTTCATCAATATCATCAGGATAAATAATCTGATCTTCAGTAAATGGATCCGGATTATTAAATGTGATTATCTGCTCACATGTAGTGGATATTCCATTTCCATTTGTACCTGTAAAGGTTCTTTTAATTGACCCTTGGTTACATTGAGTAATATCCTCAATGAAAGTAGCTTCCTCTGTTACACTGCAACTTCCAGAGAAAGTAGCCGTTCCAAAGTGTGTTTCTAAATTATTGATATCGTAGACAAAATCACAATCAACAACCATATCAGCTGGGCAAATCACTGTTGGCGCAGCTTTATCTTGAATTTCTGCAGTTACCATGCATTCATTATAGTTTCCATAAATATCAACCACTCTGAAAACTACCATTTGATCAGTCCCAACATCTTCACAGCAAAATTCTGTGTATGAAGAGAATGTACATGGGTCATCAACTTCCAGAATATAATTGTAAGCTGTTCCAGCAGCTGGTGTGCTACTGCCACTAGATGTCATTAAAATTAATTGACCATTTCTATATATCATGTACGGATCTGATTGAATACCAAACGCTTCGGCAGCAATAAACTGTCCTTCAGCTGGATCCCCTGATCCCATTCTTGCAACAAATCCTCCCATTGCTTCAGCCATGCTTTCAGCTAAAAATGCTTGTGCTGGATATCGTGATATATAGTAGTGATGTCCAGAGTATTCCCCTAAGTATGACATATCACTGTATCTTGGATAAGAACAATCACAATTACTAGGATCCATTCTTCTTACCAACATTTTCTTTAATTGGCAATCATCATAAGAACCATCATCAAAAGTTTCTGCAAATACATGTGCAGTACCTGCATTAGTCAAACCTACTGCCGTAAATTCATCACATATAGCAACTGGGGGCGTGTTATCTACAACATTAACTACAACTTCACAAGAAGTTGAGTTTAAGCATTCATCATATACAGTAATGTATACTATATTAGATCCCATTGGAAGTTCTATCAAACCACCGTCATAGTCGTTTACAAATCCTCCTGGGTATTCTATATCGTAATGTAATGTTCCTGAACAGTTATCAGTAGCTTCTGGTAAAGGAAGAGATACTTCTGCACCACATGTAACTGTACCATAGAATGAATCATGTGGATTAGTTGTTACATTCGTTGTTAAATTTATTGGCCCATTGCACACTATTACTGGATCTACTAAGTCTGTAATTTCAAATATTTGTGCACATGTTCTTTCAATTTCTTGACCACACCACCATTCTCTCACATACCATGTTCTCATGATTTTTGTCACGCAAGAACCAGTTCCACTATAACCTCCAATTGTAGGTAATACCAAGTCATCATAGAATACACCTATATTGCAATAAAAGTCTGGTGTTGGATATAATGGCACTCCATCCAAAATTGGACCTTCAAATTCTTCAACATCAGGGTAACCATTTCCGTTATCATCCCAAATTAAATCTGAATCAAGAATACCATCTTCATTTGTATCTGTATCTAAAATTAGACCTCCTGTCTGTCCTGGTGCAAATGCTCCACCACACTGTAAAGCATTATGCAATGCGACAGTATAAGTTTGAGGACAACCTGCAAAAGCTTCGTCCACAGGACCAAGGTCAATTCTTTTTAAATTATATGTAATAGTACACTCAGGTGCATAGTTTCCTTTGTCATCAACAGCTGTATAAGTTCTTTCAACTGACTTTATATATAGAGGATCACAATTAAGTGGAGTTACAACTTCAGATAGTAATATAGGTTCGACAACTCCTGAACAAGCATCTGTAAAGATTGGCCCGTCGAAAGTTGTAAATTCATTACATGAATACTCAACCGGCACTGATGGACATGAAGTTATTTCTGGACCTGTATAATCTTCAATTATAATCTCACCCCAACAAGTGTTGCCTGAGTTTAGATCTTTTACCTTGACATATAATGTTTGATCACAATATCCCGATGGAACCAGCGGGCTTGTTGGAATTAACACATTATTTGATGTCATGACATCGACTTCAAATATACCGCCTGAACAAGAGGTTGCTTGATCGTTTAAGATCATATCAGCAGTTATCAAAGCTTCGCAATTCGAATCCAATGAAACATGGGTTGTTCCATTACATGCTAGTGAGCATTGAGCATTTAGGTTAGATGTACCTAATAATAAAATGAGTAAGATGAGCGTCTTCAACGAAGAAGTCGCCACGTAGTTTACGTTGACCATGAGATCCAAAATTTTCTTTTTTTCTTACTGGATGGGATGCATTAGCACGCCAAATAAGAATACTTAAATAGTTTACTTCGGTAGGTCTATTATGTAGGTAGGTTTGTTAGGTTTAGTTTACTTAACAGAACAAATATAGATTTTCTTTAATATGTTCTTATACCCTATTTAGGGTATTTTTGATAATTAATTTTTTTCATCTATTGTAGGTCCTATAAAATGGGAAATTTATAGCAATAAAATAGTATTGGTGGGGAATGTTGCTCATGAATCTAATGATGAAGGGGCTATCTATTTAAAATTTGGGCATAAAAAAAAGCCCCCCCCCAAATAAATGGAGAGAGGCCATCCCAAAAACCGATTTTCTTTCGGCCCTGGACTAATCCAGGATAATCATCTTCTTTGTAGCAGTAAAGTCTCCACTATCTAACTGATAGTATAAAACTCCGCTAGTACTCATATCCTTCTTAGATAACTCAATCTCATTGTATCCTTGTGAATATGTACTTGTAACTGTTGATAATACTTTACCAGTAACATCATATACAGTTAATGTAGCTGTTGATTCAGTTGGTAGGTTGAATCCAACAACAGTAGTGTTGTTAAATGGATTCGGCTCATTCTGCATAAGTGCAAATGCACCGTCAGCAGTATCAGTACCCAATTGTACTCCAACAATTTCTAAGTCTGAACCTACATAAGCTTCAGCTTTAGTAATACTAGAGTTAATTGCTACAGCATTTGCATCAGCACCTGTGAATGTAAGTGTAAACAATACATCATCAGTACTTACAGCTGTGTAGCTATTCCAACTTGAAGTTACTTTTCCGTTCACTACTGCAAAGTTCTCAGCAGTTACGTCTAAAGCACCAGCTTGTACGTTAGTTAATTCAAGACCGTTAGCTTCCATAGTAAACTGGAATCCTGAAACTTCATTAAAGTTTGATGAAGTAACATCAATTGAAACCTCAGTTCCAACTACAGTTGCTACAGCGTTCAATACTAGATCGTTAGAAGATCTTGCATCAACTCCATTATCTGATGTAAAGTTCTGTGCTTCTACACTTCCGTTTACATCTCCGATTTTAACACCAACGAAATCTTCATCGCTTACGTCGTTTGTTAAATTCATTACATCTATTGTTTCAGTAAATGGCCAAGGGTTAACATCGTTAAGTGTTTCCTTAGCATCAACAAATCTCCAGCTATCGTTAGAAGGTAATTCTTCGTAGATACCCAAGATTAATTTTCTCAATTGAATAAGGTCAACTGCACTTACTCTCTGATCGTTACTTGCATCTGCTGCGATCAACTTGTATGGTGAATCTAGAGTTTGAATATCTAGAATGTGCTTCTGGATAAGTAAGATATCTAGAGTAGTTACACCATTTAAGTAATCATCATTCTTAACAGCTGAAAGTTCGTAATCCATTGACTCTTGAGCAGCGATGTCATATACACCCGCATCATTAGTCATATCCATGTTATAGAATGTTCCAGTCATTTCATTTGACTCAACCATTGCATCTACAACCATGTCTCCTTCTTCAGTATAAATCTCACCTGAGATTCTTGAAGCACCTGTTAATGAACAAGCTGAAGAGTTATCAACTAATCTCAAGTTAACCATACAGAAGTCAACATTTCCACACTCATCCCATACGTAAATTCTTACTGGGTAAAGACCTCCATTTGCTTGAGCAATTTCGAAGTGACCACAGTCAAAAGTTTTACCTTGACAGTTAGTTTCAGGATCGAAGTCTGGAGTGTCTTCTGGTGCATAGAAACCATCTTCTGGACCATTGAAAGTGAATGACAACCAATCAGTTGGTGTACAGTTATCAAATGCACCTGCATCAAAGTCACAAGCCCATAATTCAACTTCACCATTTTCCATTAGAGCAGTGCTCAAGTTAATACAGTATGGAGTTGGTGCTTTCTTATCTTCTACAGTAAAGTAGCTAGTGTAAGAAGTTACATTTCCACAACCATCAGTTGCTCTCCATAATACTCTGTGTCTCAACTTAGAAGCTTCAATTGGAGCTGGTAAAGTAAGAGATACTGGCTCACATGAGTTCGTTGGATCTACATAGAATGGTCTGTTTGCAGCAATATCTGCAATGAATGAAGAGTAAACGTAGTCTACAGTCCAGTCACCATTGATATCAACTTCTGCCTGCCACTTGATCCAGTCTGAGTTACAATCACTCAATGTATCACAAGCAACAGCTTGTACAGGAGGAATTGTTTCACAACCATCTTCAACAGGGTAACAGTTTTCTTCAGCTGAAACTTCTGGAGCTACCTCATCAACATACTTCACAATCTGAGTATGCTCATAGATACCTTCAGTTCCACCATCATATAGACACCAGTTAATTACTGTCCAGTTATTTAATACTTTGAAACAAGCGTTGTCTTCAAAGTAGAAAGTATCACTATCCAAGCTATAACCAATTAGGTCACATGAACTTTCAGTCCAAGTTGGCTCACCAGTTCCTTGATCAATACAATCAATTGCAGCTGCTGGGTTGATTTCTCTTCCACACCATTCGTCTGCTGGTGAAGCTTCACCTGTATAATCTCTAGGCCAAACAATACCTGCATCTCTATCACATGGATCCCATGTGCTGTAGTAATTAATAGTAATTACTTGAGTACAGCAGTTGTTAGTACCTTCTACACACCAAGTTCTTTCAACAGTACCAGCACCACAAGTACTAATATCTGTATCATCTGAGTATGTTACACCAACACCAGAACAAGTAGCTGAAGCGCTAGCCATTCCTGTGATGCTTGTATCAGTATAGTCTTGGTCACATAATAAAGTGATGTTTGCAGGACAAACTATCTGAGCTGCCAATTTATCTTCAACTCTTACAAATGCCCATGTATCACTATAGTTATCAACTTCACCGAAAGGCTCTAATACATTATTACCATTCGCGTCAATAAAGTCACCATATACTCCTGTCATGTTTCCATCATCCCAAACTCTCAATAGTACTTCAACAGTACCATATGCGTTTCCATTATCATCAACATCAGTTAAATCTTCACAACAGAATTTAACGAAAGCTCCTTCATCTGTGTCATCTCTGTCATCATCTGGATGATCAGCAAAGTTGTTTGGATCAAGAGATGATGAACTAAGTCCAACATCATTACTGAAAGTTTCATTGTTATTGTGTCCATTGATACCAATGTTACCACAAGCAGGTGCGCCATCAGCTCTTCTAATTTCTAGAGCTACGTCACCACAATCTCCATCATGTGAACCATTGTCCACTGATTGAGGGTACATTTTCGCAGAACCATCTTGTTGGCCTGGAGTAGATGTCAAACTTATTACGATATATTCTTTAGCAATAGCAACTGGAGGCGTGTTATCTAGTACGGTTACAGCGATATCAGACTCACCAACATTACCACAACAATCTGTAGCTACGTAAGTGAAAGTATGCGGTGCATCGAACATAGTTTTAGGAGCACCAGAAGCAATATACTGGTACCCAGTAGAGCAAAGTGTACTTGCTACCTGAGTAATAGTTACACCCGCCGGTCCAACTACCTCATAGTTAAGGTTATCACCATAACAATCATCACCTAAGTGTTCAGGACATGGCAGGTAAAATTCTGCTGTACAAGTCCAAGGATTTACACTTACAGTAACATCTGGTGCAGATACAAACGGTGCATCACTATCAGAAGCCTTAATAATCTGAGTGTAAGGAGTTGTACTTCCATCACACCAGTCTAAAATAGACCATGATCTGATTACTTTCTTGTTACCAGGACAACCTGGGCAATCAGTAATATCCACGTCAGTATAGCTTGCAAATAAATTACAAACATTATTGTTCACAGCAACAGCTCTTTGAGCGTATCCTATGAAGTTTCCATCGCTATCAAAATCTTTATCTCCTACAAAGTAGTGAGGGTAAGCTGAAGTTATTCCTAACTCAGCAGCAATTGACTCTGGTGAAGAATCACCACCACAACTTAATACAACAGTTGCTGGAGGTAATGATAAATCAGCAGCAGTTATAGCTTCAAAAACAAACTGTTGTGCACAAGTAGAAGTAGCTCCTGTTGCAGGATCAGTTAGTAACCAAGATCTGATTAAAACTCTTGTACCACACTCGTCACCATCAGTCCATACATCAGTTGATGTTAGATCTCCAGCACCACAGTTATCTTCAACAGTTACTCCTGGTAATTCATCAATAATTTCCCAGTTAAATTCATCTGAACATTGGAAAGTACACTCAGGTGCAAATTCAAAACCAACTTGTTGTCCAGTTAATAATATTGGACCACCTGGTGAAGTTGTACTTAAAGTAACAGCTCCTAATTGACCTGCGTTCCAAGCACCAAGGTATACAAAGTATTCTTGTCCTTCTTCAACGTCCATAGTTACTATAGGGTCAAAGCCAGGTCCTGAATCACCATCGAAAGCTACTAAACCTTCGCAAACATCTGCGCCAATTGGTTGGTCGTAAACGTATAATTGAGCATCACCCCAATCAGATATTGCAGAAATTGTAATTCCTTGCATAGTACCTGGTGCAGTAAATGAAAATTCTACAACAGGAGTTGGTACCAATGCATCAACACCGTCACCTTCATTTTGACTTGGCGTACAAGCTGTACCTACAGTAGCAAAATCTATTGTTGTTCCTGCCACTAATTCTGTTTCAAGATCTTCCGCAACTGGATTTCCTCCAACTGGGCAATCACAAACTAATGTAGGTGCTAACTTATCTTCAATTGTAAAGTATCCCCAGCAAGTATTAGTCATATCTGGATTTAACACCTCATAGATATGTTGACCTGCAGGTAATTCTAATGATAATGTATTTACATTTGAATCACCACCTACCTCAAGGTATGCAGCACCACCAAATGGTCTAATTCTTACTTTGTAATCATCATAACAACCGTAAGGTCCTCCTTCTAAGAACATATCTGCTCCTATTTGAACCATACAATTCTCATCTACAGAAATATTGATATCGTCATTACATGCTAAAGCTGTAACAGGTACTACATCAGATTCAAATACATCAATTTCTACAGCACATGTCAATTCCGTTCCATCTTCCAATGGAACTACAATATCAACTATTTGATCTTCTCCAGCACCTAATTCTACTTCAAGAACAACAGGTCCAGTAGGTAATGAAACTAGTTCAGTGAATTCAAAACCAGAGATATCTACTGATAGTGCACCCGCATCACTAATTGTGAAATTTGGATTTACAACTACTAGAGATATTGGTTCTCCAGCTCCTGCAGTTACACACATAGTTCCTGTATCACCAGTCGTATTTCCAAGAAAAGTATGGAAAGGACCTGTAGCAGCAAATGGATCTAAATAGAATGCATTTAAAAAGTTTCCAGATGGTCCATTTTCATAATCAACACCAACTGCGAAACCAAATTCATCTCCTCCACCTGCATCATCTGATGTGATTTCATATGTGAAGCACATTTCTCCTGCAAATGGCATATTTATTTGCCAAACGTGTCCCCAGTTATTGGCACAATCATTTGAGCCAGAACCACCAAACTGTTCATCGTCTGTTGCGTTCATAGTCAATGTACCAGCTGCTGAGTCAAAGTCCATTATAGAACAAGTAGCTATGTTACCAGCTGCAGTATTTGCATCAATAACAACACTAGAAGCTAGCGCATCATCAAAGCCTTCAATTGTTTCTCCAGGTGATGTACAAGTTCCAGTTAGCTCATATGGGATTGAAACAATCACACCACAATCATCGCCTTCAAGGAAATATTGATCAACAAATGTTCCAGAGCCTGATACAGGGCATATAATTGCACACTGTACAGGTTGTAAAACAACAGATACAGGAGGATTGCAATCGCCTGAAGGTGTACCCGCACCTGCACCATCAAAAACAACAGTTCCTGCTGGATCTAAAATTTCATAGGACATTTCTGTAGGGAATCCACCAACACATAAAACTATGTCTATAGGATCTCCAGGAACTACATCAATAGTACCTATAACATCTGTAAAAGAAACATTACCTCCACCACTAGTTGGAAGTGTATATGATGTTGTCACACCATTGTAAGTGATATCTACGGATCCGCCATTCCAGCCGTCTCCCCATGTATCAGTACCTTCTATTGTATAAGTTACTGCTTGTGAAAAAGCAGTAGAGGCAGTAAAGCCTACAACTAACAACAAAAGTAAATTTCGTATCATCTTATTCATTTTTTTCATGTTTGTTGTTAGTTAGATAATAGGTTAATAGCCTCTTGTTTAAAACCTTCAAACACAGACACGTTATTTTCTGAAGCATTATACTTCAACGCTACGTGGTAGTGATTTTTGTTTATATACCTAGAAACATCTTCGCTATTGTCCCCACTGAATCGTGAGAGTAAAGCAGAAAAGTACTGATAGCGCATATCGACTATGTCAGTACTGGTAGATAGAGTAATTACTCGGGCGTTTTGATTCTTTTCTTCCCACTCCACCTGTAGATCAGCTACATATGGTTTAAGAACTTGAACAGCATCTTGGGCCTCCATAAAACTCTGAGCGCTCCCTACAGAAGAGAGTACAAAAACACAAAGAACAGTAAGACAAGCTTTTGTCATCACATTCAATGTGCTTTGCGAAAAGGTTTTAAATACACTTTTCATGAGATTGAGTTTTGATTTAAAAAATTAAGTTAACTAATGTTCTTTTTCGGTTCTGAGCATAAATACAAATACCACATCCAGACCAACTTTATGGTTTGAACATGCAAGCTTAGTGAACCAAACTTATATCGTAATTCGAAGGGGAACATTGATGGGTGATTTCGCCGACAATTGTCCGTCCTTTTAAATTATACGCTTAGTGATTTTCGTCTTTTCATACTCCAACTTATTGAAGTATAGTTTTCGTCAGGAACAAAGATACATTTTCAACATCCTTTGAAGCTACCCTATATTGGGTAAATTAAATATTATAAAATCTAATAATATTTAATAATCAATCTAATAATGGATTAGATTAATTCAACATCAGAAATAAAAATGTTTCATGCCTTACACACGATAACTCAACAAAGTTAACTATCTATTCTAAGATGAAGAAAATAATATATATAATTTTTTTAATTATATGGCTTTATCATTGACTTTCAACACTTTATGAATTATTTGGAGTGATAATTAAAGTGAAATATGATGATAAATCATAGGTTTTGGATGATAGAAAAAGGAAAGGCGCTACAAATACATGCAGCGCCTTTCCAAATCGTTAAAGGGTATTGATTTTACTTTTCTTCTTCTATCATTTCGATGACTTCCATAGTATCCATCACCTTATCTCTTCTACCCAAATCTACTCGGATTGAAAATTCATGAGCCCCATTTGAATACTGAATCAATTCATTTCTTGAAACATTGTATGAATAAGCAAAATTTAGAGCATTCACTCTAGTACCAATGGTGAAACCAAATCTTTCGTCTCCACCAACTGTATAGCTTACTCCACCTAATAGCTTATCATCAATAAAATGCATCAAAACGTTTAAATCTATGTGTAAAGGCACATAATTTAATTGCTTTACAAAAATTGAAGGCTCTATGTCAAATTCATAACCATCTACATCCCAAAGATATCCAGCATGTAAAATATAATTGAATTGGTTATCAAAGCCATCATCTACATCATCTAATCTTGAACTGATCAAGTTTGGTAATACAAGACCATAGCTAATGTTTCCATTATACAAACCATTGATACCAAATGAAACATCAAAAAATTCTGTTCCATCCAATCTATTGGCAATTTCTGGATCTGCTACGTTTAATGGATTAGCAACCACAGAACCATTTAATGAATGTTGAATGTATTCTCCTGTAATTCCGAAACCAAGTTTATTAATAGCTAAATCTATCGTATAACTCAAAGCAGCTTGTCCTTTTGTTGTTCTCAAGTCACCATTTCGGTCACTCAACAAAAGCGCACCAAAACCAAGTCTATTTCCTATCGGACCATCGTAATTAAAGAAGTAGCTCTTTGGCGCACCTGGGAAGGTAGACCAGTTACTTCTATAGTTTCCTATCAATCTGTGGTACTCGGAATTACCAGTAGCCCCAGGATTAATAAGGACAGGATTTATAAAGTGCTGAGTTGTAATATATCTTTCATCGAAGTATCTAGCCTGTCCGCTCAAAGAAAGCGTAACAAACAAGAGAGCCGATAATATGATTAAACTTCGTTGCATATTCATGTTTTGAATTTGTCTTTGTTATTATTTGGCTTATTCGGTTTCTCTTATCACGTTGACATAGCCTTTGAATATTCTATGATCACCGTTGTCAAATGTTGAATCCATGACCCAATAGTAAACTCCTTCAGTAACTATATTGCCATTTAAATCAGTTCCATCCCATGTGCCTTGATAATTTACAGCATCGAAAACGAGTCTTCCCCATCTATCATAGACTGCAAAAGTATTTGGATATTCATCTGCACAAATAACTGTCAGGGCATCATTGACTCCATCAGCATTAGGTGTCAAGACGGTAGAACTTGAACCACATTCACCTGGGGGAGGTGGATCAATACATGCTTCAACAGTAAATATTCTTGATACAGAACAGCCATTATTGTCATCTACAACAACTTCATAAGCTCCTGCTGAAAGTCCTTCTGGATTAGAAGTTGTATCATCTATTGGAGACCAAGTGTAGCCATATCCTCCAGCACCTCCTGTAACACTGACAAGTAATGAACCTGTATCATTACCATCGTCGCATTCGTCACTGCTCAATGTAACTTCTATAGGATCATCTCCTCCAATGCTAGTATTTAAGCTTGTAGACATTCCTAGACTACCAGTAATGACTAATGTATAATCACCACTGCAAAGTCCAGTTGCTGGTAGGCTTGAATACTCAAAAGATTGTCCAGCACTATTGGTAAAAACAAATACAAATGGTGATGAACCAGTCACAGTAGCATCCCATTCTCCATCGCATTCATTTCCACAAGAAACATCAAAAGTAGATATACTTGTATCAAGCACAATAGGAGCCTCAGGATCAGTATCATCAGCGATCACAATAGCTTCTGAAATTGACCATGTGCAACCAGCTGCATCGGTAACAGTCAGTCCATACTCACCGGCTTCCAAATTATTTTGATTCATAGCTCCTTGCACCAAACCAGGTGCAGATTCTGGAGCCCAATTATAAAAATATCCAGGTGTTCCACCTGAAACTGCAGTTGTTATCGTACCTGGAGAAATGTTTGTTTGAGATGTAGTTGTTGCTACCACTGTAATTTCATCAGCCATCGAAATGGTAAATGATTCAACTACCGCAGGATTTGTACTAGCATCACTGAACATGATTCCATACACACCTGCAGACAGATTCTCAAGATTTTCACAAGGAATCATGGTACCATCTGGTGCCATTACTTCGCATGCATATGGCAAACAACCGCCAACTATTTCAAATTGAGCAGTGCCATCATTTCCATTACATGAGGTATTTGTCGTTACCAAGGACACAACAGAGGCTGGCTCTACGCCGTTTCCAACCACAGCAGAAACTACAGTTGAACATTCCCCATTGACACTTGTAATTGTGCAGTTATATGATCCCGGTGCTAAGCCATTTTGAACTGGCGCATCAGTTGCGTCAGGATGACTCCATGAATAGGTGAAATCCCCAGTTTGATTTAAAGTAATTGATATCGATCCGCCATCACAACCTGCCTCAGTTGCTGTGGCAGTTCCAGATAAATTTAGATCAGATCCAACAGGAAAATCTTCAACTTGCTGGCATCCTAGAATTGCATCGGTTACCAATAATCTGTAGGTTCCAGATACTAAATCTCCTATGTTGCAACCAACAGCTCCGTTGTGCTCCCATTCACAGTTGAATGTGCCTGATCCGCCGGATATAGTTGCATTTACACTACCCAAAGAGCCACAGGTAACATTGAATATTGTTCCATCTATGGTTATTGGGTCTGCAGCTTCTATTTCGTAGGTCATTTCTTGTACATTGAGACCTGGAACTTCAGCTCTTAAAATATATGTTCCAGCAGGCACACCTGAAAGATTGCAACTGCCATTTGTTTCAATTACAGCTCCACCTGGTACGCCTTGGAACCAAGTACATGTTACAGGCATTCCACATTCACTAGTAGGACTAACATTAATAGATCCGCTTGATTCGCCAAAACAAGCTGGTGGCGATATTGATGCGGTTCCAAAGTTTATTGGACAAGGAACATCAATACAGCTTATAGTATATGAACAATTATCAATTGAAACATCTTCTATTGCTTCACCATCTCCATTTCCTATTTCGATGGCAACTTGGTTGTCACCTACAAATTGAAAATTTCCTGTAAGATTATCGCCATTACATTGTACAGCATCAAAACATACAGAAAATAGTAAGGTACCATCAGCAACATTTCTGCCTTCACCATCCGTACTTGACCAACTAAATCTAATTCTATCGTTTTGAGTTTGGTTGAATTGTCCCTCTGATACAGACAAATCTTGGTTTAAATCGTCAACGTTTGAATACGTCAGTTGACTATCATCCCAAGCCATCTGAAATTGTACTGTTGCAATGTTTGAAAAACCTGTTGCTCTTACTCCTATACAGGCATTGCCTCCGCCTGTGAAAGTTGGTGCAGTACAGCTTAATCCAAAGCTTGCACTTCCACTTACCGTAAATGTTCCTCCTTCTGTAGTAACATCTATCACATTTCCATCAGCATCGGATGCTTCTACAAAAACATTTGTAAGATCTACTATATCTACATTAGAAGTTGCTCCGCTTGTTCCAATAACATCAAAGCAAACTTCAAATATTGTTCCTCCGTTAGGCAGTGAAACAGGAGTTACCCCAGTATCATCAAACCAGTTGAATCCAAGATTTCCATTATCTACATCTGTATCACCAAAGCCAATGCCTGGTAAAGCACTATGATCAGTGCCTGTATAGGATAGTACTGTTGGGTCCCATGATAATCCCCCTTGGTATGTTTGAATATTTGTGAAGTTATCAGCTGTCATTGGG
>CALHKJ010000191.1 GCA_938033975.1 uncultured Saprospiraceae bacterium
TAATGATTTTTGGGTTATAGTCATGACTCAACTTTTTAAAGAATCATTCCTATAATACATATAAGATATATATAATTTCTATAACATGCAATAGAGGAATAAGTTTATAACTTAATACATTTCCCTTTATTGATGAGCTATGTTATCATGGTGACAAAACATAAAAAGAAAATCGCAAGCTATAAAGACACGCTAGACTATCTATATAGTCAGCTGCCAATGTTTCAAAAGACAGGGGTTATTGCATCAAAGATTGATCTAAGAAAAATTATATCTCTTTGCAATTGGCTTAAAAATCCTCAGAAACAACTAGTCACTATCCACATCGCAGGGACTAATGGCAAAGGGAGTATTTCACATTTCCTAGCTGCAATTTTATCTATGCATGGACTTAAGGTTGGTCTTTATACCTCTCCTCACTACAAGGATTTTAGAGAAAGAATCAAAATTGATGGCAAATTGGTTTCAAAATCGTTTGTCAAAAAGTTTGTTCATCGGTATCGCACTGAATATACTGATAAAACAAAACCTTCATTTTTCGAATTGACAGTCGCCATGGCTTTTGAAGCTTTTCGCCAAGAGCATTGCGATATTGCCATTATCGAAACAGGCTTGGGTGGCAAACTTGATTCTACCAATATTATTGAGCCTGTCCTTTCTATTATCAGCAACATAAGTTTTGATCATCAACAATTTCTAGGCAATACCCTGAAGAAAATTGCTACTGCCAAAGCTGGAATTATTAAAAACAATACTCCAGTTATCATAGGTGAATACCAAAAGGAGGTTTGGCCAGTCTTCGAGCATACAGCTAAAAAGAAAAATGCAAAAATTTATAGAGCTGATCGTTTGATAAAACTTGATCCAGCTAACACTTCCGTAAATGTTACTCGGCGTACAGAAAACTACAAGCTTAAATTTGATTGGCTTGCAGAATATCAATTAAAAAACTTGCGCACCAGCTTAGCTTCAATTCATTTACTTGATAAGATTCTGAAGAACTTCGATTACGATCCAAAGAAAGTTAGGACAAAGCTCCCTGCTCAATTACAAGCATGGAGTTATATGGGACGAATGCAAGTACTTCAGTCAAGGCCCAAAGTTGTTATTGACAGTGCACACAATGTAGCTGGCATAATGGAATGGAAGAAAATGATCGATCGAGAAAAATATAATCAACTTCATATTGTTATAGGAGTCGTTAAAGACAAAGATCTCTCAAAAATATTGACCTATCTTCCCATAAATGCAAAGTATTACTTTGTGCAAGCAAAAATCCCTAGAGCTCTAAAAAAGGAAACTTTACAAGAATCTGCCAGTAGCTATAATCTGCATGGTAAATGCTATAAATCTGTAGCCATTGGTCTCTCAGCTGCAAAGCGTTCAGCATCTGACAAAGATCTCATATCTGTAATTGGCAGTATCTTTGTCCTAGCAGAAATAGTCTAACAACATTTTACTCAATTTTCTGTTCTACTTAACATGAAGAAAATCGTTTTTGCTATTGCTGGATCCAGTGGATCAATTTACGCCAAAAGGCTTGCAGACAAACTTGCCAAGTACAAGGACATAGAGGTGGGCGTGGTAATGAGCGAAAATGCAATCGTAAATTGGGAAATTGAAATAGGTAAATTCGATAAAGAAAGCTTTCCATTCAAGATTTATGGAAAACGAGATTTCTATGCTCCTTTTGCGTCTGGCTCTGCCGGATACACCTATATGGTTGTCATTCCCTGCTCGATGGGAATTCTAGGAAGAATTGCACATGGTGTTTCTGACGATTTGATGACCCGAGCCGCAGATGTTATTCTTAAAGAACAAAGAAAATTAATCCTAGTAGCTAGAGAAACTCCCTTTAGCTTAATCCATATCGAAAACATGAAATTGCTTGCTCAAGCAGGTGCCTTAATTTTACCCGCAGTCCCCTCTTTCTATTCCAAGCCACAAACTATTGAAGAATTAGTTGACACCGTAGTCGACAGAGTAATCGATCATTTAGACCTAGATCAAGATACCTACCGATGGAGCGAATAGTCTTTCCTCTCCAGTCTTAAGTCTTTCGTCTATCTTTTGTCTCTATCACGGATCCACATCAATAATCACCCTCACAGATTTCATTGTTTTATCCTGCTTGATTTCTTGCAGACAGAAATGAAGTATTTCTTTGATTTTCTTAATTGCCGTCCCATCTCTTTCCATTTTAATCATGATTTGTTCAATAAACATACCCCTTAGTCTTGCCACACCTGGTTGTGTTGGTCCCAATACCCGTTTGCCAAGTTTCCTTTTCAATAAGGTAGCTAAGACCTTCGCTGTTTCTCTTACCGTAACAGGAGTCTTATGCTTTAAAGTAAGTGAAATCAATCGATAGTATGGTGGATACACAAAGGCATTTCGTTCATGCAGCTCCCTTTTGTAAAACTTTGTGATATTATTGGTGACTGTTTCTGTTATCACATCATGACCTGGGCTGAAGGTCTGCAATATTACCTTACCTTGTTTTTTTCTTCTTCCTGCTCGCCCCGCTACTTGTGTAAACAACTGAAAGGCTCTTTCACTTGCTCGGAAATCTGGGAAGAACAAACTTTTATCTGCATTGAGTATTCCGACCAATGAAATATTTTCAAAGTCTAATCCTTTGGTTATCATCTGTGTGCCTACCAAAACATCAATCTTCTTCAATTCAAAATCACTAAGAATTCTTTCATAACTTGATTTGGTCTTGGTGGTATCATAATCCATTCTTGCAATATTTGCCGCTGGCAACATCGATTGCAATTCATCTTCAATCTTCTCTGTACCAAATCCTAATTTAGATAATTTGTGATTGCCACAATCAGGGCAACTACTAGGTAGATTTTCACGATGACTACAGTAGTGACATCTAATTTCTTGAAAATATTGGTGCACTGTAAGTGTCAAATCACAGTTGGGACAATCTGCATTCCAACCACATTTATTACATCTCAAAGTAGGAGCATATCCTCTTCTATTTTGAAACAAAAGTACTTGTTCGCCATTTGCTAAGGCGGCAGTAATTCCATCCATTAACTCTTTGCTAAAGTTGGCTCTTACCTCTCCAGCCTCATAGGATTTTCTTAAATCTACAATTTCAATTTCAGGCAATACAGCATCCCCATGACGCTTTAATAATTTTACCAATCCAAATTTTCCATTTAGTGCGTTGAGGTAGGTTTCCAGTGATGGCGTCGCAGAGCCTAGTAATACTTTTGCACCATAAGTTTTGGATAAGTAGATCGCAGTATCTCGTGCATTGTATCTTGGTGCTGGATCATTTTGCTTATAAGATGGATCATGTTCTTCATCTATAATGATTAAGCCTAGATCTTTATAAGGTAGAAATAAAGACGACCTTGCTCCCATAAAAATAGCCTTCGACCCCTTTGCCATATGATACAATTCAACACGATCGTTGTTGTTCATTCTACTGTGATACAAACCAATTTGATCTCCAAATACTTTTTGGAGTCTTTGAATCAACTGAGTAGTTAATGCAATTTCTGGAACTAAATATAAAATCTGTTTCCCTTGTTGTAATTGCTCAATTATCAACTCAATATAGATCCTGGTTTTTCCACTACCTGTGATTCCATAGAGTAGGACGTGATCCCTTTCGGTAAATATGTCTCGGATCTCTTTGACTGCTACTTCTTGATCTGGAGATAGTGGGCTAGGTTTGATTTGATCACCTGTGTAGGATTTCAATCTAGAAACTTCTCTTCTTTCGATATTAATAAAACCCTTCTTCTCCAAAGCCTTTATCACTGATTGGTTTGTTCCAGTAATCTCGTAAAGCGTTTTTTTATCTATCCAATCCTCAGATGATTCTGAGATCATGTTTTCCAAAGCCAATAATACATCGGATTGCTTCTGTGATCTGCCGCATGCTGCGATAGCTTGTTCAAAGCCTTCTTGGGATTTTAAACTGTCATCAAATGAGATGAAGTCTGAAGTCTTCACCTTATACTTTGCAATTAACTCTTCTTCAATTTGAATGATACCCTTGTCAATCAAACTCCTGATGTGCGGATAGACAGTTTTTTGCTGTATGATTTCTTGAACCTTATCGATGCTCAAGTCTTTCTGAATGGAGACAGCTTCTGCTATCAGAAATTCTTTATCAGGAAGCGCGTCGATATGATGAAGATAGTTATCAGTAGCTTGGAGGATTGTCTCACTATTCAATTTTAGACCTGAAGGCAAAACCATATTCATGACCTCCCCAATGGTGCAACAATAATAAGAAGCCATCCAATTCCATACCTTTAATTGCTTAGCATCAACAATAGGCTCAAAGTCAAGAATACTGATTACCTCTTTTATTCCTGTCATTCCTGCAGGAGCTTCATCTAATATAGTGTGCACCAATCCAGCGTACAGTTTTCTCCTGAGAGGTACTTCTACTCTGATTCCGATTTGGATGTTAGAGGCGAGTTCTTCAGAAACCTTGTAGGTTGTTTCCAAAGGAATCGCTAAGGGTAGTATTACATTGATATAAATCTCTGACACTGTTGATTAACAAATGAATTGAGCAGAAAGATATTAATTATTAGTGGATCTTTATTTTTCTAAGCTAAGATTGGCTCTAACAGGGTAGTGATCAGAAAAATTCACCTTATTTATCTCATGATTGAGTACCTGAAAGTTCTTGTCTGGAATAATGTAATCGATCCTTAAGAATGGGTAGGTATCCCCAAAAGTGACACCAAGACCTTTTCCCTTCTCTCTAAATGTGTCCTTTCTATTCTTTGTTATTAATCGATATACATAAGATTGTGGTACATCATTTAGATCACCAGCCATGATGACAGGATGAGGTGATTTTCTAACATGAGCCATTAAGACGTCTAATTGTTGTTTTCTTTTGACTGCATGACTTGTATAAGACCTCAGGATTCCTTTAAATCCATTCCAAGTTTCTTCATTGAGTTCAACCTCTTCAAGTAATGCATCTGTTTGCTTACTGATCAAGTTTGAACTTAAATGGTAACTATAGACTCTTACTACTCCAGATGGGAATTTAATATCTGCCCAAACGGCTTCTCCAGTATTGCCACCAATTTTTAAAACACCTTTTTGATTAATTGGATGATCAGTAAAAATGGCAAGACCAAAAATACTGCCTACGTAATTTAACTTGGGAAATATTTTGTGTAGCAAGGTCTCATCTGTTCTCCCTTTTTCTTGAAAGCAAAAAACATCAATATCTCTTTGACTGTTCTGAAAAAAATCAGTCATTTCATTAATAGTCTTTTTATCAGATGATTTAATATGCAGACCTCTTACATTGTAAGTCATTAATCTAATGGTATCCTCCGCAGTAGATTCGGAATTCCCCATTTGCATAAGCCCTCCAAGTGAAGACCATCCTATCACCAAAACCAAAATGGAAAAGAAGGAATATCTAAACTGCTTAAAAACCCAATATAAAGCAAAGAGTATATTGATAAACACTAGAATCGGAAAGAATAAGCCAAACAATGAGATGTACTCAAAGTGCTCAGGGTTAATCCAACGAGATAGGTAAGCGCCTAGCAGTGCTAAGCCAAAACAAATATTAAAGAAGTATAAAATTTTTTGCACTATTCTTTTTTACTGGCTCGAGAAAGAAAATCTTTTTCCTCATCGCTCAGGTTGTCAAAGCCTTTGTCATTTATCTTATCAAGAATAGTGTCCAATCTTTGTTGGAAACTCTCACTCTCTGAGATTTCCATTTCTCTACGACTAGACTCTTTCCCTTTGTGATAAACAACTGACATGGCAGCTTTTTTGGTCGGTGCTGGTTTTATTGGTTCTTGGCGATTATTTATATAATCGAATAGTTTTTGTAATCCGCTTGTGAGATCTTGGCCATTGTGCAAACGCGAGACATATATAATCCCAAATAAGGCTCCACCAAGGTGTGCAAAATGCCCTCCTGTATTAACGGTTCCTGCAGTTCCAATTAGATCCATAAAAAGCATTGCCACAGCAATCCATTTCAGTTTTACTGGACCTATCAACAAAAGATGTAAATGATAATCTGGTGATACCATGGCGGCCGTAAGTAACATGCACATGACAGCAGCAGATGCTCCCATGGCCATCGATCCACCACCTGAACCAGGCAAAAGAAACTCAAAACCTATATAAAATATTCCTCCAGCTAATCCTCCTAATATATAAAGAGGTAACATGCGCTCATCTCCAAGGAAATCTCCTACTATACGACCAAACCAATACAACAATAACATATTCCATATCAGGTGCCAAGCCCCTTCATGAAGAAACATATGGGTCACCCAACTCCAGAAATAAATGTACACTTTTGGTGCATCACCATGGAGTGATAATACCTCTATCATTTTGTCGTAAATGGTTCTTACATCCCCGAAAGAGGTAAAAACCATGACCATTTTGATGAATACAAATACCGCTATGTTTACAAGAATAATCCTTGTAAGCATATTTCCAGATTGAAACTGGAGCTTTATATCATCTTTTATAGAAGTAAACATATTATATTAAATGCGAATATATAACTCTTTGATTTGGTTTAGAGCTTAAAATTACTTTTTCTCCACATTAGAATCAAGACAATCCCTGCAATAGCTCCTCCAAGATGCGCAAAAACAGCAATATTGGAACCCGAAAGACCTCTAAATAAGTCGATTCCAAAAAACACCAAGGCCATATATTTTGCTTTCATAGGAATAGGTGGAATCAATAACATCACTTTTACATCCGGAAACATCATAATGAAGGCAAATAGAACTCCAGATATTGCTCCTGAGGCCCCAACTACATAACTAAAGTCTTGTG
>CALHKJ010000192.1 GCA_938033975.1 uncultured Saprospiraceae bacterium
GGTAGATGAAAAATTAGATTATGCATATGCCAATAGTGATAAAATGTTGCTACCAAGAATTGGTCATTCTGATGGACCAAGGCAGCAACTACACAGACAGTGGTATCAAGCTATAAATGGTGAAAAATTAAAAGGAGAACCAGGTTTTGGATACAATCTCCAATTTCTAATGAAGTACCAAGTAAGCTGGATGTACTGGCGATATTTCTTTTGGAACTTTGCTGGAAAACAAAATGGAAAACAAGGATACTATGCTTGGGATGTAAGTGATGGAAACTGGTTGAGTGGTATCAAGCCCATAGACGAATCGAGACTCCACAATATGGATGAGATTACTGACTCCATGGCAAATAACAAAGCTCATAATAAGTACTACATGTTGCCTTTCATTTTTGGTTTGTTTGGTTTGATCTTTTTAATCACCAGCAACTTAAAGAATGCAACAGTGCTTCTCGTACTTTTCTTTATTACAGGATTGGGTATCATTCTTTATTCCAATCAACCTCCAAATGAACCGCGAGAAAGAGATTATGTATTGGTAGGTTCTTTCTTTACATATTGTATGTTTATAGGTTTTGGTGTATTGGCTCTTTTCCGCCTTCTGGCAAATAGGGTTAATTTTGGTGGAATAAAAGGTGCTGCTTTGGCAGGAGTGATTGTGATGATTGCACCAATCTTGATGGGTACGCAAAACTTTGATGATCATAGTAGAAGTAAAAATTATGGATCAAGAGATTATGCAGCCAATTTCTTAAACTCTGTGGACCAAGATGCCATTATCTTTACCTACGGAGACAATGACACCTACCCTCTTTGGTATGCTCAAGAAGTTGAAAATATCAGAAGAGATGTAAGAGTAGTCAACCTCAGTTTGATTGCCGTGGATTGGTACATTGAAAAACTGAGAAATAAAGTAAACGATTCTGCTCCACTAAAATTAAGCTTGGACACTGAGGCCTATCGCGGAAAAAACAGAAACCAGGTATTTTTCTTTGACCCAGAAAATCCTTCAGACGAAAAACTTAATAAGCCAAAGAATGTATTTAATGAATTGGCTTTTATTGGAAATCCAAGAAACAATATCAAAGGACAAACTATCATGCGTTCTAGAAATCTTGTACTACCAATTGATGTCAATGATTTGGTCAGGAAAGGTTTATGGGATCGAGTGGATTCCACTACTGTAAATCAAATTGCTTTCAGACTTCCGAGCAAAGGTTTTATTACCAAAGATGAACTTGCCGTAATGGATGTTGTCTCTTCAAATATTCAAGATAGAGCTATATACTTTGCTGTAACATGTAATAACGAAAAGCTCTTAGGCCTAAATGATTATATGCAACTAGAAGGTTTGGCACTAAGAGTAATTCCAGAAAGGAATGAAGGCAATAGAAGTTTATCCATTTACGGAAGTGGAAAGGTAGACGAGGATAAGTTGTACAAAAACGTAATGGAAAAATGGGCATGGGGTAACTTTGATAAAGAAGAAACCTATGTAGAAGATAGTTATGGTGCTGAATTACAAGCAATGAGAATTGTCATGATGAGAGCGGCCAATACTTATGTTAGAAAAGGAAATAAAGCAAAGGGTGCTGCCTTGGCAAATAAATATTTTGAAGCATTCCCTCATTTCAACTTTACCTATGATGAAAGTATTACACCTTTCTTAAACGTATTGGTTGGGGCTGGTGATTATGATTCTGCCAAAAAGCATTCTAGAATTTTAGCAAATGAGCTTCAGCAAAGAATGAGATTCTATGATTCACTAGATGACGATGATTTTGAAAGTAGCTTTAAGCAAGAATTTCAATATGCAGTAAGTGCAATCCAAGACTTATTGGATGTTGCTAAAAACACAAATGATTCAGCCTTCTATGATGAGATAAACAATATGGTTGGTCAGTTTGATGTAAGATCAATAAAGAATTAATATGAAAATAGCTATTGGTGGAGATCATGCTGGATTTTCCTATAAGAAAGAAATAACAAAATACCTTCAAGATAAAGGACATGAGCTTACAGATTATGGAACTGACTCTTTAGAGTCAACAGACTATCCCGACTATGCTCATCCACTATCTGATAGTATTGAAAAAGCTGACAACACACTTGGGATTCTGATCTGTGGTTCGGGTAACGGAGTATGTATGACAGCTAACAAACATCAAAAAGTCCGCGCAGCGCTATGTTGGAACACACAAATAGCTTTCCTATCTCGTTTACATAATGATGCTAATGTGATTTGCATTCCTGCCCGATTCGTAGCCCTTGAACTTGCCTTTGAAATGGTTGATATGTTTATCGACACAAAGTTTGAAGCAGGTAGGCACGAAAGAAGAGTTAATAAAATCTGTTTATAAAGTATACCATGAAAATTATATATCTAATTGTTTTTAGTTTGATTGCCACCGGCAATTTATTTGGTCAATATGTAAGTCATATTCAAGAACCAGATACATCCATTTCCATTATCAATGACATGGATGACCCTAGAGTAAAATTTGCAAGTACGATCACTGCAAAAGATATTGAAGCACATCTATCAGTGCTAGCCTCTGATAAATTTGAAGGAAGAGAAACTGGAGAACCAGGAAATGAGATGGCTGCGCAATACATTGCTAAGCATTTTGACAAAATCGGTATGAGTAAAACTGATGGCTCTTATTTTCAAAATGTTACTTTCTCTTCTACCGGTTGGAACGATACCGAGATTTATGTAAAAGGACAAAGATTCAAACACCTTTGGGACTACCTAGCTTATCCACTTCCGTTCAATGATATGCAGACCTTTACTGATGATGAAGTAATGTTTGCAGGTTATGGAATTGATGATCCAAGATATAATGACTACAGAGGAAAATCTGTGGCAGGAAAAGTAGTCATGATCTACATGGGTGAGCCAATGGTTAATGAAACTACTTCTAAAATTACAGGCACAACAACTATGTCTGAATGGAATAATAATGTCAATAAGAAATTGGAAGTTGCAAAATCCAAAGGAGCAAAAATGGTCTTGATGGTTTCAGCAGATCTAAAAAGCTTTTTGATGGAAAATAGAAAATACTTATTGGGAGGAAGTTTGGAACTTGGAGACAAGAGCGAAATGGTTGGTGATGTACCAGCTCATGCATACATTTCAACAACTTTAGCTGAAGCAATTATAGGTGATAAGTCAACCAAGGTTGCTAAAGCTGTAAAGAAGATGGGCAAGAGAGGAAAAGGCAAGGTGCTAGCACTTCCAACAGATTTCAACGGTCAATTTGATAATTACCTTAATCTATTAAAGGGTAAAAATGTAATGGGTGTGATCGAAGGGTCTGATCTAAAAGATGAAATCATTGTTGTTTCAGCACACTATGATCACCTTGGAAAAAGAGGTAGAGATATTTTTAATGGTGCAGATGATAATGGCTCAGGAACAAGTACTGTTTTAGATATGGCTGAAGCATTCAAGTTGGCAAAAGAAGCAGGGCATGGACCAAGAAGAACTATGTTGTTTTTGCTCGTCACGGGTGAAGAAAAAGGATTGTTGGGATCTCAATGGTATGCAGAAAATCCAACCTTCCCTCTTGAAAATATTGTCGCAGATGTCAATGTGGATATGATAGGTAGAATTGATGATGAACATACTGATCCAAATTATATTTATGTTATTGGTTCGGATAGATTAAGTACTGATCTACACAAAATCAACGAACAAGCAAACAACAATTACACACAAATGGTCTTGGATTACACTTATAACTCAGAAGAGGATCCAAACAGATATTACTACAGATCAGACCATTACAACTTTGCAGAAAAGGGCATTCCTGCCATTTTTTATTTTAGCGGTGTACATAAAGATTATCACAGACCAAGCGATACCATTGAAAAAATACTTTTTGATAAAGTAGAAAAAACCGGTCATCTAATTTTCCACACTACTTGGGAATTGGCGAATAGAGATGAAAGGATTAGAGTTGATGGTTTGAAGCAATAATTACAATAAGATAAAAAAAAGAGGAGCATTGATTTGTTCCTCTTTTTTTATGTCAATGTTATTATTTTAATTGTGCTAGTTCTATTTCTTCAAGTTCCTTATTGATTTTAACCAATTGAGAAAATGCATGATCATTATCTGGCTTTAGTCTTATAGCTTCAAGGTATTCTTCTTTTGCTTCCTCAAGTTTTCCATTTGTAAACAAAATTTCTCCATAACTATCCCTTGCATTTGGATGAAAAGGATTCAAATACCTATTTACTTTTAAAACCAATTCAGCAAATTCAAATTTCTTTTCTGCGATCAGAACGTATCCATAAGTATTCAGTTGTCCAACCGAACTAGCTTCTCTATAAACTGCGCGCACACATTTTCTTAATGTAGTCTTGGTATCTAATGAGTCTGGATTAAGATTTACCATCATTGTATCTAGCATTGTTACTGCTCTATATCTTTGTTCATAAGGAAAACCTTTTGCTATTGCTAAAATGTCTGTATCCAAATCAAAAATCGTTCTCTCAACGATACGTCCAATTTCTTCTCCATTTTTTTCAAAAATAAATGTTGGTACCCGATGGATGTTTAAACCTTTTGTTTCATTTGAAGGGCCTTGTTTGTAATGATCTTCGGAATTGTGCAGGGCTATTAACTCAAGCTTTGAATTTTCTAATCCCATAGCCTCCCATGATTTTATAAATTTGGGAAGAAGATATTTTGTGTCGCCACACCATGTTCCAATGAAAACCTTTACCTCAACATCTTTTAATAGTTCACCATCCTTTTTTGAAAGGGATGTTTCGAAATTTTCATAGTTTTTGGAATACCACTCTGCATAGCTTCCATCTTGTAACTGATTAATTAATACAGATCCCCATAATTGTTCATTCCCTCTTTTGTCAGTATAGGATTGACTTATAATGCAGTTAACAAAAACTAGTTGAATAAAAATAATAATGATTGATTTCATGATTTTAGGTTTTGAATAATAAAACCCAAAACTACTTGGTCCTACCCTGTTTTACTGTTAACAAGTGCCCAATAACAGTCTAATGTATTGCCAACGAAATGTTTGTGAAGTGTGAATAGTCAGAGGTCAGAGGTCAGAGGTCAGAATTTTTCAAATTCTGACCGGAATTTGTTTACCTAGATGAGGAAAATTCCACTATTGATTATGAAACATCAATTTTGGAAATTAAGCATTTGGAAAAGGTCTGTAGATTTAGCTACAAGTATTTATCTGCAAACACAAACTTTTCCTAAGGAAGAGAAATATGGTCTTACCAGTCAGATACGAAGAGCAGCTGTATCTATATCTTCCAATATCGCAGAAGGATCTAGCAGAAATACCGATAAGCATTTCGATCATTTTCTGACACTCTCTAAAGGTTCGCTATATGAAGTTCAAACACAATTAACTATAGCTCTTAAATTAAACTATATCTCTGAAGAAAAACACTCAATACTAGTTGATGAACTAATTCAGATAAGCAACATGATTTACAAGTTTAAGTCAAATCTACAACTCTGAAGTCTGACGTCTGATATCTGACATCTTAAAATCACACTTGTTTCATAGAAAGAGACACCCTCCTCTTCTCCTCATCAATTGCTATCACTTTAACTTTCACTTCCTGATTGACAGAAAGCACTTCTGCTGGATCAGAAATAAAACGATTGACTATTTCAGATATGTGGACCAAGCCTGATTCTTTGATTCCTATATCGACGAAGGCACCAAACTTAGTTACATTATTAACTACCCCAGGAAGGACCATACCAATACTTAGGTCAGCAATGGTGTTAATGGCATTTGAAAAAGCAATTACCTTTGCCTTTCCTCTAATATCCAATCCGGGCTTTGCCAATTCCTTTTGAATATCTTGCAAAGTAGGTAAGCCCAACTGATCGCTAGTATACTTCTTTAGATCAAGTTTGCGGAGGCGATCTTGATCTTCCATGAGCTCATCTATTCCACACTTTAAATCTTTGAGAATCTTTTTTACAACTGGATAACTTTCTGGATGTACTGCAGTATTGTCAAGTGGATTTTTTCCATCTCGTATTCTTAAAAAACCAGCTGCTTGTTCAAAGGCTTTATTGCCCATACGGGCCACCTTTAATAATTGTTTCCTTTCGGTAAATGGCCCATTGTCCTTTCTAAACTCTACGATGTTCTTTGCTAAAGTTGGTCCCAAACCTGAAACATGAGCTAGTAGATGTTGGCTTGCTGTATTTAAATTTATTCCAACTGAGTTCACACAGGACGCAATTGTATTATCTAGATTTTCTTTCAATCTTGTTTGATTTACATCATATTGATACTGCCCTACTCCGATCGACTTAGGATCAATTTTTACAAGCTCTGCCAAAGGGTCCATTAAGCGTCTCCCAATTGAGATGGAGCCACGTACTGTTACATCTTTATCCGGAAATTCTTCCCTTGCTACTTTAGAAGCTGAATAAATGGAAGCACCACTTTCATTTACAAAAAAGACCTCAAGCTCTTGACCAAAATTATGCTTATTTACCATTTGCAGTGTTTCTTTTCCTGCTGTTCCATTACCAATTGAAACTGCCTCTACCTTGTGTTTTTCTACAAGGTGTTGCAAAGTATGCATGGCCTCATCTGATTTGGATTGTGGCGGATGTGGGTATATAGTTGTGTCGTGTAGCAAATCTCCTTTTTCATCAAGTACTACTACTTTGCAACCTGTTCTAAAACCCGGATCAATTGCTAAGATTCTTTTGTTACCAAGTGGAGCAGCCAACAAAAGGTCCTTTAGATTTTTACTAAACACTAAAATAGCTTCTTCATCAGCTTTTTGTTTTGCTGACTTTTTAAATTCATTTTCAATGGATGGAAGAAGTAATCGCTTTAAAGAATCTTCGATAGCCAATCTAATTTGCTCCGCAGATTTTCCTCTGGGTTTTTGGATAAAAATTCTTTCTATTGCTCTTTGGGCGTAATCGTTATCAATCGTGATTTTTGCTCTGAGTAGACCTTCATTTTCAGCTCTAAAAATTGCTAAGATTCTATGAGATGGAATTTTATTTAAAGCTTCATTGTAATCAAAATACATTTCATATTTCCCCGCTTCTGCCTTTTTCTTTTTTACAAGTTTTGATTCAATCCTAGCATATTTGGAAAATTGATTTCTAATGCTTGTTCTGCTGTCAGTGTTTTCATTGATCCATTCTGCGATGATGTGTCTCGCACCTTCTAGAGCAGCATCTACATCCGGCACATTTTTGTTGATATACCTTTGTGCTTGTTTTCTCAGATCATCATTTCGTTCGGAAGTAATGATTCTAGCCAGTGGCTCCAAACCATTTTCCTTGGCTCTGGTTGCCATTGTTTTAACCTTCTTTTTAAAGGGAAGATATATATCTTCTAAGGCGATAGAATCCCAGCAATTTTCAATTTTCTTCTTTAATGGCGCATCAAGTTTGTCTTGTTCTTTGATCGCTTTAAGTATGGTATCCTTTCTCTTTATTAACTCGTCCATTTTCTGGAGAGCCTCTTTTATTTTGCCAACATCTACTTCATCCAAAGACCCCGTCATTTCTTTTCGGTAACGAGAAATAAAAGGCACGGTTGCTCCACCCCGCAATAATTCGACAGTATTTTTTACTGCCCTTTCGGGCAAATTAACTTGCTTGATAAATATCTTAAGAGGAAAGTTTTCCATGCTGCGAAAGTAATGGAAAAGAGACAAAAGTTAGTAGCTGAAGGGCGAAAGATGAGTAACTCCTTACTCCGTAAAAGTATACCTCAATCCCGCATGATAGCTAAGCACCCTACTATCAATATTGTAATAGGGTTCTGAAATAGGTCTTGATATTGTTGAACTAGCTGGATTTTTAACTTGGCGCTGAACTATATTTCTTATGCCTAAGTCAATTGAAAAATTATCGTTAATTCTATATTGTATTAGAAAGGGAATATCTAAGAATACAACTGTAACGGAAGTAGGTCCAAAACTTTCAATGATCGGACTATTAATTATTACGACGTCAATCAAACTTGGGTTAAAATGATTTCGGTTAACTTTTCTTGCTCCTAGTTCAAGCCCTGCCCTCAATGAAAAAGATCTTTCGCTTATAATATTCGAGATCACTCCAAAACTAATTTTATATGCTAATTCATCAAAAGATTTTGAGTTTAACTCTGCTGCAAACCCTGTTCGAAGAGCTAGCTTATTATTGATTGCCTTTTCAATAGCAACTCCATGTCCAATACCAGAACTATTCAACTCAAGCGTAAATGGTTTCCATCCAAAATTAGAATAATAAGAATCCGGACCAGGGAAAGAACCATCCTGTGCTTGTAAAGCAATAAAGCCTAAGCAAATTATAATTGACAAGAAAAAGTTTTTCAATTTCATAGCATAAAGAATTAGAGCTATTTATTTAATCCGAAAATCTGTACCTGAGACCTACATGGTAACTTAGTTCTCTATCCTCGATTGGTGAGTACTCATATCCTCCAAAATCCAAACTGGATACAACATCTTCAAAGTAAACTTCTCTTTGGAATAATGAACTCACACCAAGATCAAGAGAGAAATTATTAAAAATTCTGAACTGCAGTAAAATTGGAATTTCAGCATATGCGGCTTTAATTGGATCTATTGGTCCCATAAAGCATCCTATTATTCCCTCATGGGCAAAATAATCTTGCTGAATATTTCGGACTCCAATATTGATTCCCGTTCGTACAGCAATTCGCTGATAGTCTAACAAATTGTAAAGAGCACCAAATCCTATCTTGTAAGACATGCTGTTGTCATAGTAATTGTTGTTCTCAAAGTCTGAAGAAACAGAAGCTCTTAAAGATAATTTTCTAATTAACTCTTTCTCGAAGGCAAGACCGTGGCCCAAATTTGAGCTATTTACCTCTATGGTAAAAGGTCTCCAATTCATAGCTGTAGAGTTTACACCTTCACTGATTTCAGGCGTTTTACTTGCATTTTCCTGTCCAAACAGGCCAGAAACTAGTAAAATAAGTAAGATCGTTAAAAGGAAGTTGGTCGTTTTCATATTGACTGATCTAGTGTTACAGATATAACTCCAACAAAATGAAAAGGGTTGGTGATTGGGGTACTTTTTAATTATTTGGAGCAAAAGTATATCTCAAGCCTAAATGATATTGATCTAGAGTAAGCTCTGCTGGATAATCATAGAATATTCCATTTGTCAAAGTTAACCCAGTTCCAATGTTAAGATATCTTTCTAAGGATGGTCTAATTCCAAAATTGATTGAATAATTTCGAAGAAATCGAAATTCCAATAATATTGGCGTTTCAATAAGCAAACTAGAAACTCTAGCTAAGTAAAAATCTTCCTCTGGTTTTTGCGATATCCCGAATTCTAAGCCTGTCCTTACAGAAGTATTTATACTTTCAAAGTTTAAAACGTTCACTAATATTCCAGAACTAAACTTATATCCTATGAAATAACTTAATTGATTCAATTCAATATCATCTATACCTAAAAGCGGATTTATATGAAAATCTGAGGAAAAAGAAGCCCTTGCAAAAATTCTCTTTTTAAGCTCTTTCTCAATACCAATTCCAAGATAATGTTGATTGGCATTCAACTCTATTGTAAATGGTCTCCAAAAACTTGTTGAACTGTTGGATGCCAAGTTTTCATTTGTGCTTTGAGAAGAAAGTCTTAAATCCAATAATTTGGCTTCCTCTTGTCCAAATGTTAGTGAAACAATGGATACAAATAATATTGTTAAAAAGTACTTGGAAGTTTTCATATTAAAAAGATAAAGAGAATTTTTTAATTGTGCACAATGATAACATTTTGCAAGTCGTAAAGACTTTTAATCCAGAGAGGTTTATTGATAAAACTTAAATGCCTCTGCATCAAATATTCCCTTATCACTCATCTTAATTTTTGGTATAACCAATAAGGCCATGAAGGATAAGGTCATAAATGGTGCAGCAAGCGTGCAACCAAGTTGTTTTGTAAATTCATCTATTTCACTATAATCAACTCCAATTTTTTCGCAAGGTAAATCACTCATCAGGCCAGCTATTGGCAGTGCAATATGCAGTTGGTCGGTATCTGAAACAGCAGACAATCCACCCTTTGATTCAACGATAAGATTTATTGCATTTAATATGTGTTCGTCCGAACTGCCAACACAAATAATATTATGAGAATCATGCGCAACTGTAGAGGCTATCGCTCCATTCTTTATATTGAAATTGTGTATAAATCCAATTGCTGGAGGGGCTGACTTATATCGATTCACTACGGCTACTTTTAAAACATCAGCAAGTGGATCTGACTCCAAATAACCATCTGTTACTTTGTAGACGTGATCTTTTTTCTCCGTGATTAATTCACCATCCAAAGCCTCAATCACAGGTGCTTGATAGCCTTCTGCTTTCAAGCTCAAGTCTTTTACATCTAGCTTCTTAATGTTAAAGTTGTTGATCGGTAAGTGAATTTTATCTCTCAAGATTGATTTACCATTCTTCGCTACCTCTTCTCCATTTATATAAGTAGATTCTATTTTTAATTCTTGTGGATTATTGACAACTATAAAATCAGCCAAATCTCCTTCTCGCAATAAGCCCACATTCATTTTATAATGTTCAACTGGATGCTTGCAAGCAATATTCAAAAGATCAAAAAGATCGTAACCATGTGCCAATGACCTTAATACTAGTTGATTAATATGACCTTC
>CALHKJ010000193.1 GCA_938033975.1 uncultured Saprospiraceae bacterium
CACCAGGACCTCCACCACTGCCCGCCACATCAGAGTCAAGATTCGATAAAAAATTATTGTAGGTGAAAAATTTATTGTTGTCTGCTTGAACTGAAGCATCAATTATTTCTTGGATTGATTCTGCCGTTTGGTAGTAAGAACCATTGTCAAAGTTTTCCAATAAGATGGTCTTCATATGAGCAATGTACATTCGCTTATAGGTAGGATTGGCGAGAAGTCTTTGTACCAATGGAAAGTCTGAATCATTTTCATGAAGCAAGTGTGTCATTTGCTGTTTACCTGTGGTTCCATTCAAATTGATAGAGCCAGTTTGCGAGAACACTCCAAATGATTCATTCAGATCCCACACAATTGGTAAGAATTGACCTTCATCACTTTTGTAGAGATAATAATTTTGTTGAAACTGACCTATGTAACTATCAAGGTTTACAAATACATTATTGAAAGCCAACATCCAAAGTGCTCTATCTACATCCAATATTTCTTCGATATCATCCGTATGATTTTCGAGTGTATCACATAAATCTATAAGATCTTGCCATCCCGCATCTGATTTTAATTCATAGCCACCATAATAGTCAGTGCTATCTTGACCGAGATAAACAAGATCAGGCAAGTCCTGAGCTTGGGGTCCTGCACCATCAGGAGGCGAACATTTAAATCGGGTGTTCTCTCTCGAACCGAATCTTGAAGCCATGAATTTTTTAGAAATAGATTCTTGATTGGCATAAAGACCAATCAAATTTCCATTCACATATAAGTTAGCATAATTTGCTTCAGGTGCATCCATATACTGACGCAGAATTTGATATGCTAAGGGCTCACGAATCATTGAAGGATCTTTGTATCCATTTCCAAGTTTTATATCTGTATAACCATCATAGTCTTGTTCCTTATAGGTATCCATTTCAATGTGCCAAGGATTTTTTATTTGATTGGCTCTGTATGAGCTATTGCCTTTAAATTTAACTCCAACACTATCAAATTGAACTCCATTTATCGTAACACTCTGCGCCATAATGTACCCCGCATCCATTGCGTAGGCATTATCCATCAATTGATCCCAATTCGCTTCCGCAAATGTCACCTCGATGGTCTGAATAGTTTCTAAGTCGTAAAAATCTTGGGCATAAAACTTAGTAAACAAAATGGAAAGCAGAATTGTAAAATATAATTTCATTTTAATTTTTTAGCTAGTTAATACCTCAGTAAAGACTGAAGGTACATTCTTTAGATAACATCCGAACAAACGAATGAACTCTTCTCAAGATTAGACTGCAAATCTCAAGAATTCCTTCGAATAATTTTTGATACGAGCTAAGCCATACCTTCTTCTTGAACTATTCTTTCTCCAAAATCAGACATTCGCGGAAGCACAATACTATGAGCCAATAGCATTGAAAAACAAAATTGTTATCGCTTGAGATAAGAAGGCAAATTATTTCATATATATAAGAAAATTATTGTAATTTGTACACTAAGCTCATTGTAAATCATTGTAAATCAATTAGTTTGAAAAATATATTTCTTCTCTTATCGCTCGTATTTTCAATTTATTGTTGTGATGACACAACAAATCCTGTCGATCCTACCCCAATGATGGAGACTGGCTTTGAAGGTTATACCTTGGTGTGGAGTGATGAGTTTGACGACAATGTAATCAGCAATGTAAATTGGGTCCATGAAATAGGTGATGGTACTGCCTATGGCCTGCCAGCTGGCTGGGGTAATAATGAAATTCAACTATATACGGATAGTGCTGAAAATTCATCAATCGAAATGGACGGTGATGTTTCTGCTTTAACTATCACAGTGACAGAAGATGGCACTAATAATTACAACTCAGCCAAATTGACAACAGAAGGTTTGCAAAGTTTTCGATACGGGAAAATTGACGCTAGAATAAAACTACCTACAGGACAAGGAATGTGGCCAGCCTTTTGGTTGCTTGGAGAGAATAGACCAGAAATTGATTGGCCAGGTTGTGGAGAAATTGATGTTGTTGAATTGGTAGGAAACCAACCTAATGTAGCACATGCGAATGTGCACTTTACAAATGGCAATAATGATTATAGCAATGATGAAGGATCACCACAGGTGATTAGCGAAACCTTTGATCAAGATTACCACAATTTTGGTATAGATTGGTCACCAACTGAAATTCAATTCAGTTTGGACGGAGAAGTCTACAAAACAACAAGTCTATCAGATGACATGAAAGAGTTCCAAAGATCTTTTTATCTCATTCTTAATGTGGCGGTTGGAGGGCCTTGGGCAGGAGATCCAGATGCAAGTACTAGCTTTCCACAAAAGATGTATGTTGATTACATTAGGTATTACAGCCAAGATGGATTTACGCCAGATGGACCACCAGAACTGATTATAGAAGAAGAAACTGTTGGAACTTTTGTCCCTCCTACTATTGCCCAATTTGCATTTAATTCGACAGAGTTACAGTTCCCAGGTATAGAAGTGAAATTTTTCGGGGCGGGTGGAGAACCAGTCATTACTGCAAGTGATACGGGGATCGAAGGTGATAGTTCATTACTCTTTAGTTATCCAGGAGGTACTTGGGGAGGAGGTTGGTTTGAAATGACAACTCCTTTAGATTTTACTGATTACGCCAATGGCAAATTGATTTTTTCGCTTCAGATGCCTGATGATTTAGCCAATGCAGAAATCAAATTAGAATCAGTCACAAATAGTGCATCGGTATTCTTGATAGACTACAACCCTATTGAAATATCGGATGGCTTTGTAGAGTACAGCATTCCCTTGACAGATTTCATAGACTTGGATTTTACGGAAATTAGAATTCCTTTTGCTTTGTGGAATCCAGTTAATAATGAAGAAGCGTTTACTGCTTTTGATGTTATTGTTGATAACATTTATTGGGAGCAGTGATGTCCTCATGATTATAAAAGAAAAATTAATTACAAACTAAAATTATAAATATGAAAAAAATTTACACTTTAATTGTATTAATGTCGGTATCATGTAGCTACTTGTTTTCTCAGGTTGAGGGAACATGGAAGATTGCTCCGCAAGAAGGATCGCTTGCTGTTGGACCAGAACTAGGTAGTAGTGAATGGTGGAGTATCCCTGCCGGTGATGTTGACACAAGAGCTTGTTTTTTCGACGATGAATTTGTTTTCGAAGCAGATGGAACATTCAGAAATGTTGTAGGTGAAGAAACTTGGATTGAGGCTTGGCAAGGAATTGCTGCAGATGGTTGTGCAGCTCCAGTAGCTCCGCATGATGGTTCGGCAGCTGCAACTTGGAGTTATGATGCAGATGCAGGTACATTGACGCTAACAGGAGTTGGTGCACACTTAGGAATTCCTAAAGTTATCAACGGCGCTGAAATCACAAGTCCAGCTGCCGCTCCTGAGTCAGTTACATACAATGTTTCAATTGAAGGCGACATGATGGTAGCTGATATTGATTTTGGTGGAGGATGGTGGAGATTCATCCTAGAAAAGGCCGACGCAGGTAATGATGTTCCTGATTTAACAGGAGTATGGAATATAGCTCCACAAGCTGCGGCACTTGCTGTAGGACCAGAACTCGGAAGCGGAGAATGGTGGAGTAACCCTGAGACAGATGTCATGGATAGAGCTTGCTTTTTCGATGATCAATTTGTTTTTCAAGCTGATGGTACTTTCAGAAATGTAATGGGTGAAGAAACTTGGTTGGAAGCTTGGCAAGGTGTTGCGGCAGACCAATGTGGTGCACCAGTAGCTCCACATGATGGATCAACAGATGGAACTTGGAGTTACGATGAGGATGCAGGTACATTGACACTAACTGGAGTTGGTGCGCACTTAGGAATTCCAAAGGTTATCAATGATGCAGAAATCACCAATCCTGCTGACGCTCCAGAATCAATTACATACAATGTTACTTTGGAAGGAGACATGATGGTTGCCGACGTAAATTTCGGTGCAGGATGGTGGAGATTCATCTTGCAAAAAAGCGATGTGAGTAGCGTTATAGAAGTAGTTAATAATCAATTCAGTGTTTTTCCAAACCCTGCTAACTCCGAAGTGACAATAAGCTCAAATGAAAAAATTGAAACTCTTACAATTAGAGATATTTCAGGAAAGGTAATGTCTACAAGACAAAATCTTTCATTAACTGAGACAATCAACATTGCTGGTTTCACTCCAGGCATGTATTTGTTAGAATCAAGAACTGGCAACCAAATTTCTATTGAGAAACTAATTGTATACTAATGAATATTTAATACTATTTACTTCCGTAAATATGTGAGATACAATCCCCTACTTGTTCATGCAAGTAGGGGATTTTTCATTTGTGAAATTGGGATTCTATTTCAAATTAGTATTTTACAGAGTATTAAGACTATTAGTTTCTAACTATTACAAACCAACAGATGATGAATCTATTCCTTAAGACCTTAGCTGCATTCTTCTTTTACTCAGTATTACTTCATGTTCCGCTTCAAAGCCAAGACAATAAAGCAATCAAAGAAGCAGTCTCCAAATTAGAACTCAGAGGTATCGGTCCTGCGGTTATGGGAGGTAGAATTGCCGACCTAGCGATTCACCAAGATAATCCTAGCACTTGGTATGTAGCAGTTGGCTCAGGAGGACTCTGGAAAACCATAAATGCAGGAATCACTTGGGATCCGATTTTTGATGGACAAAAGTCATACTCTATAGGATGTGTAAGTATAGATCCAAACAATGCACAAACCATCTGGGTTGGAACTGGTGAAAATGTCAGCGGTCGACACGTCGCATGGGGCGATGGCGTTTATAAAAGTTTGGACGGAGGTAAATCATGGAAACAAATGGGTCTTCCAAGTTCTGAACACATTGGCAAAATCCTTATTGATCCTAGAAATAGTGATGTCGTCTTTGTAGCAAGTGAAGGACCTCTATGGTCAGCAGGTGGAGAAAGAGGAGTATATAAAACTACAGATGGTGGTGCGAATTGGACGAAAGTATTGAACATAGATAAAGATACTGGTGTAACAGACATCGAGTTTGACCCATCCAATCCTGATGTGATTTACGCTGCAGCTTATCAACGTAGAAGAACAACATGGTCACTGATGGCAGGTGGACCCAATTCTGGTATTTACAAATCAAGCAATCATGGTGAGGATTGGAGAAAAATTACCAAAGGATTGCCTTCTGGTGATATGGGCAAAATAGGATTGGGTGTTACTAAGGCTGATGCATCAAGAGTGTATGCAACTATTGAGGCCAACAGCAAAGAAAAAGGATTTTATAGGTCTAATGATAAGGCCGAGAGTTGGAAGAAAATGAATAGTTATATTTCGGGAGGTACAGGACCACACTACTATCAAGAAATTGAAGTTTCTCCTACTAATCCAGATCTCATTTACCAAATGGATGTATTCCTACACATCAGTAAAGATGGAGGAAAGACTTTTGACTATCTGGGGAATGGAAGAGAGAAACATAGTGACAATCATGCTTTGTGGATAGATCCAAATAATGGAAATCACCTTATTGCCGGAACAGATGGTGGTCTCTATGAATCTTTTGATCAAGGTACAAAGTGGCGTCACTTTTCAAATATGCCTATTTCTCAATTTTACAAACTTGGACTGGATAATGCAGAGCCTTTCTATAATATAGTTGGCGGAGCTCAAGATTTAGGAACATTGATTGGACCTTCAAGAACAATGAACAATGAAGGAGTTAGAAATCAAGATTGGTATGTGCCCTTAGGAGCTGATGGATATGAGTCAGTATTTGACCCAGAAGATCCCAATACGGTCTATATGGAAATCCAACAAGGGCTCCTCCATCGCTTAGATCGAAGAACAGAAGAAGTGCTCAACATTCAACCTCAAGCTGCTCCAAATGACCCTCCTGAAAGATGGAACTGGGACAGTCCACTTATCGTGAGTCCACATGATAGCAAAACCCTATATTTTGGATCACAGCGTCTCTGGAAAACTCAAAATCGAGGTAATTCTTGGACCGCTGTAAGCAAAGATCTTACAACAAATACAAATAGATATGAATTGGAAATTGCGGACAAGGTCTGGAGTGTCAATGATCTGTACGACAATGGCGCCATGTCAAAGTATGCTACCCTAACAGCCATTTCAGAATCACCTATCACTGAAGGATTACTGTATACAGGTTCCGATGATGGCTTGATCAATATAAGTGAAGATGGTGGTGACAATTGGCGCAAAAGCGGCAGGCTACCAGCTGTACCCGAACGGTCTTTCATTCAAGATGTAGAAGCATCCAGCCATGATGAAAATACAGTCTTTGCAGTTGCTGATGCTCACAAATTTGGCAACTACAGTCCTTATGTTCTCATGAGTACCAATCGAGGATCGAGCTGGTCTTCTATTTCGGGAGACCTTCCGGCAGGCACTATAGTTTGGGTAATCAAACAAGATCACATTGATGAAAACTTATTATTTATTGGAACCGAATATGGAATTTATGTTTCTCTAAACAAAGGAAAGAACTGGAACATATTAAATAAAGGAGTACCTCCGATAGCCTTCAGAGATATTGAGCTTCATGCAAGGGACAGTGATTTAGTAGGTGCGACTTTTGGGAGAGGCTTCTATATCTTAGATGATTATTCTTCCTTGAGAAACATGAGCGATGCTGTTGCTGATGAAAGCAGTGTGCTTTTTGAAGTGAGAGACGCGTGGCGCTATATTCCAAGTGTGCCGATGCAGGCGAAAGGAATGCCAAGTCAAGGTAGTTCTAGTTTCAGATCTGACAATCCTCCGTACGGAGCTGTATTTACATATTTGATCAAAGATTTTCCAGAAACTAAAAATCAAATTAGGAAGAACAAAGAGAAGGAATTGAAAAAGCAAAATATTAGTATACCCTTCCCAGGTTGGGAGACATTAGAATTGGAAAAAGCTGAGGATAATCCACAGGTCTTATTCTTAATCACAAATGACAAAGGAGAAAATATCCGTTGGGTACCTGGCACTTCAAGTAACGGCTTACATCGAACTGCGTGGGATTTAAAATTACCAGCAGCTAATCCAATTGATTTAAGTACACCTGGTTTTGTCCCTCCATGGAGAGGCAAGGCTGAAGGTCCATTAGTAGCTCCCGGAAAATACAATGTTCAAATGTATATTTCATTTAATGGAGCTATACTTAGTCAAGGCGAAAGCCAATCATTTCAAGTGAAAGATGTAAATACCTTTGATTCAACCACTGATCAAAAGGAGATTGCAGCATTTAAAGCTAAAACAAGAGAACTGCAAAGGGAAATTTCTACAGCCAGCATGAAATTAGGTGAGGTCTCTGAAAGGCTTAGATTTATAAAGGCTGCCCTACTGCAGACTCCCAAAGCAGGTAGTGTTCAATTTAATAATTACGATCACTTAAAATCGGACCTTGCTAGTTTGCGAAAAGAATTATTTGGTAGTCAGGTCAAAGGCTCATTGGATGAATCTAGAGCACCATCAATAAGCTCAAGAGTTGGAAATGTAACTTGGGGTCATTGGGGCACAACGCAGAAACAAACAGCAACTCAAGAAAAGAATATTGAAATAGCCGAACAAGATTATCAAATCTTTAAGAAAAACTTAGCTTCCTTTTTAACTGACTTGGAAGCTTTTGAAGCAGAATTAGAATCATTAGGAGCTCCTTGGACCAAGGGTAGGAAGTTTTGAAAAAGAATGCCAAGAGGTCCTGCCAAAGGCGGGCACAGCGGGAGACCCAAAAACAGACACTGCCTCCAAGGGGTTTCAACCCCTTGT